>CAMHRH010000029.1 GCA_946187605.1 uncultured Candidatus Saccharibacteria bacterium | reverse complement strand
CGACTATGACGGTACGATTATTATGGTGAGTCACAATCCGTCATTCGTCGAACAGGTTGGCATCACGCGCATGCTGATTCTCCCGAGCCATGAGCAGGGAAAGCCAGCAATCCCGCTCATTAAGAATTACTCTCGCGAGCTACTCGAATACTACTACTATCTAAATTCCGACCTAGTATAGCCAACGTTTTATTGGGTCTTTTCGATAGAAATTCGCCGTGCGTGTGCAATACTTCTGTAATTGTCGATAAATCGGCGTTTCGTAAGTAAGAAATTCGTCATTTTCGTGCGCGACGCTATGCGCATAGAAACGATTCCGTTCGGATAGTGCGCGATGATTGTCTGACAGGCCATTTTCTGGGTGAAGCCGGATGTAATACTGAATTGCCGTGTCTGGGTATCCGAGAAGCTTACCAATTCGAGTATTAATGTCGGCACTCGGACCTTTGTCCGCAAGCTCACTAAAAGCCGAACGTAATTCCTCGGCTTTCTTATGTGATTTTGCGACGAAGAAAATCCGATTATTGCATTCAGCTCGGTCAAAAACAACAAACAGTCGTAATGCTTCGAACTTTTGCTTCAAGAGCCAAAGAGTTTTACTGTCGGCTAGCTCGAGCGGCCAATCGCCCTGCATTGCCGGCTTAACGCCTATAAAAACGCCCACGCTATTAGCGACTAGGTCAGCAGAGGAATATGTTATGCCGAGCTTTTTGTAGATAAAGCGCTCGAGAGCGCGAAGATTTTTGTCGCGACTAAACATAAGCTAATTATATCCCAAGATTGATTTTTGGCGCAAACTGTGCTATAATAAAATAATGATATGCGCCAACTACGCAAGAGTTGGTGCATTTTTCTCTACTGGAAGCGAAAAAGCGCTACAAAGTAGCGTACATTAAGAAGGAGGTTATCAACAGTGCTTTCATTCATCTCGCCGTTTGTTGAGTCGATGACATGGATTGACGATATTAGTGAATACTATCCGTTCTGCGACGCTATCAAACACTCAAAGCGCGTTGCAAACGCCGAGCGTATTCGCTTATACTTCGAATCCGAACATCGCTCATATTATCGCGAAGGCTTTTATCGAGCTTGCGCGAGTATCTTGGCTGTGCAGCCTAGGCTTACGCTATACCTGCCATTCGAGGAACTCCGCGCGGCGCCGCTGTCGTTTCGCGAGGTTTACATGGATGCGTGGAATAACTGCCGGCATTATCTTGACGCGCGTGAGTGCTTTAATCTTGGCGATATTTACGAGCCGGAATGTAGTGTAGGGGAGCCCGAACTTGTTATGAAGGCTTATCATCTATTGCCATGGCTAATCCGCTATTCGTATATTAGCGGCACGAAACTCATGGTGATTGTTGACGAGTGCCTTGATTCAAACGACACCTATGCTCTCAGGGCAATTGAGGACGCTTTGCCGGCGTGCAAGAGATATCTAAATGACGCATGCTATTCGCGCTTAAAGCAAATGATCGGTGATATTGAAGTCCCGAAGCCGCGACTGCTTGAAGTGACACCAAAGCGCAAAGCATGGCTCGAAGAAATCAAAAGGAAACATGAGCCGATTGAATTACAGTGCCCGGCAGGTCCATTCAGCAACAATATCGGGCTTATCACGCATATGATTATCAATAATCCGAAAGAAAACGAAGCATTGCTAATCGGTGGTTCTACGCTAAAAGGATACGGAACTGGCGCATCGGACATCGACATCTATCATCTCGACCTGGCTACCGGCATAATACTCGAAAGGGAAGATATAGTTGGTCGCGCCGCCGAGCCTGGCGACACTGGGCTAGCACATCTCTATATGGATACCGTATGGTGTGCATGCATTGGAACGAAAGAGTTGCAGGTGCGCCGTGCGCGAATCATAGAGCCATATCTTAAAGCAAGCTATCATGAGCTTAGGCGCAAGATCGAAGCTCGTCTCGAGCAGGACCTATTGCAGTTTAGGTTAATGCATAAGGGTATGGCGCTTGCCTATCCAAACGACCTAAGTCTCGAGACTCGCGCCTACAAGAGTATTGATGGTAGTAGCGCATTTTACGATGATCGCTATCGCGAAATAGCAACTTCCTTATTCGCCAGCTATGTCTGGTTACCGCCGCTCAGCGAAAAGAAGTGAGCATGAAAAATCCCCGGCTTTAAAACCGGGGATTACTTTTTGAACTACGACTTGCTTCGATGGTTGGTTCTTGAATAGCTGGCGTATTTTTAAGTTTTTCGACTATCTCGTCGCGGCGCGCGCTAACGTTATGGACGCGGTCAAGCGTGTCGCAGATAGTGCGTACGTTTGTGCGAAGAATAAAAATCGGATTTGAATAGCTCGGCCATTTTTCCTTAGCCTCCTTCATGACCGGGAGCAACAGCTCGTTTGTCTCGATAATATTCTTATCGATTGAGCTGTTAGGCATATCGCCCTCCATCGTCGAAAGATTGTTGTAACGGTCGAGACCTTTGCAGATAATCGCACCAGGCACGCGAAGCAAACCGCGAAAATAGCGTTCTTTGCATTGCCATTTGCTTTCGCTATTGTATGGCTTGATAGTCATGCAGTCTACGATCTCGCGCGCTTCATCGCTAACCGGCAGAGCCGAAAGCGGCGTGCCAGTGTCCTCGGGGACGTCGTGGAGTAGAATCGCCGCAATAATACTATCATCGCGTATGCCTAATGCGACCGCATAACAAGCCATCCAAAGCGGATGTACGATGTATGGCTGGCCATTACCTTTGCGAATGCAACCTTTGTGCTTTTCGCGAGCAAAACCAAGTGCGGCTAAGCTCTGCTCATACTCGAGTCCGGTCAAGAACCCTCTAAGATAAGTAAACATCTTATCCTCGTCGTATTTGTACATAGAGACCCCTCCTTCTCCAAAATCACAGCTCTAAAGAGCAACAAGCCAATGTCTTCGTCTGGCTATGTTATACGATGTTCTAGATAATACTGCAAGCTATGATAAAATAAACATAAGGAGAAAAAATGGACGATAATGCAAAAGGCCCAGTCCCGGGCATACTTGGGCAAGACGACTCAAATGCGTCAGGCGTAGATTCGTCGCCAAAAACTGAAAAGATTTTTGATAGTAGCGAATTTACGGGTGAGGATGCCTCTAGCGATGAGAGCTTTGTCCTGGCCGATCATAACAATAAAAAAGCCAACAAAGAGAAAAAACCGCTCATTTTCGTGCGCTGGTATTTTTGGGCAATTATGACTGGCATTGTGGCTGCAGCTGCCGCAATAGTTATAGTTGTTTTGATTAATGTTTACGATGGCAAAATTCGCAACGCAGAATCAATTGTGCGTTATGACAATTATTCATCCTCCATCGATATTGCGAAAAACGATTTTGAAGAAGCGCTAACTAACTTACTGCATGACAGTTATGGCATTACGAGCGTATCGGCGGGTTCAATATATCCAAGCGCCGACCAAATTCGCGAGCTTAGAGCTAATTGCCTAGGAGCTTTCGATGTCAGTAGTGAAGATACTGAATTTATTGAGACGCGCAAGAATAGCGGCGCAGAAATGGTGGAGGCTGGAGAGAGCATCAATGAGGCTCAAGAACGACTTGGTAAGATTGTGTCTGGATACAACGATGCGACCGCGGGGATTGAAAAATGTCGCGAAATTGCGTTAGAGCCAATCGTATCAAAGCTAGAGATCAAACTTAGCGACGAAATCGTAGAGCTCGAAAACGGCAAGTTATCGCGCAAGATGACCGTTAAGAATAATAGCGACGATACTTATACACGCATAGAAATGAGTTATTCGTTGGAAGATAATAACGGAATCTCGCAACTAACATTAAAGCCTGGCTTTTGGGGCAGTTATGGCGAAGGCGGCAAAAAACTTGCGCCTGGAGAAGAGATGGAGTTTGACCTCTTCATTGGCTCGATGGGCGGATCGTATTATACGTCGTTAGATAACAACACAATAAGAAAACTGACGCCGAAATTAAAGGGCATTAACGGACGGAAGCTTACGGATTAAAAAATGGGCGCCTCGAGCAGGCGCTTGTTTTTTATACTGATATCTGCTAAAATCATGACAAGAGTTTCGTGAGCTCTTTTTGTTAATGCTGGACAAATTGAGCTTTATCAGCAATATTAGTTAATTAAATAAAGGATTTTTTGTGCCTACAATCAATCAGTTAGTGCGTAAGCCACGCAAGTCCGCTGCCAAGAAGAGCAAAGCTCCGGCGCTCGGCTCAATCGTGAATACGCTCAAGACCCGCTACTACAAGCAGGCTGCTCCACTCAAGCGTGGTGTTTGTATTAAAGTTACTACCAAGACTCCGAAGAAGCCTAACTCCGCTCTTCGTAAGGTCGCTCGTGTCCGCCTAACCAATGGTCAGGAAGTTTGGGCATATATTGGCGGTGAAGGCCATAACCTCCAGGAGCACGCCGTCGTGCTCGTCCGTGGTGGTCGTGTTCCAGATCTTCCAGGTGTCCGTTATCATATTGTCCGTGGTACGCTCGATCTTCAGGGTGTCCAGGGTCGCAAACAGGGCCGTTCGAAATACGGCGCAAAGAAGGAGGGTAAGTAGTTATGCCACGTAAAGTTACTTCTAGCTTACAGCGCAAGGTCTCTCCGGATCGCAAATACCAGAGCGTCCTTGTTCAGCGCCTCGTTAATCGCTCGATGCTTGATGGCAAAAAGCAGGTTGCAGAACGTGCCGTTTATGCTGCTATCGAAGGTGCGGCAAAGAAACTAAAGAGCGAGAACCCAGTTGAGGTTCTAGAGCAGGCAATCAAGAATATTAGCCCGGACTTTGAAGTTAAGTCTCGCCGTGTTGGTGGCGCTAACTATCAGATTCCATTCCCGATTGCTGGCCATCGCCAGTTGCATTTCGCGATGATGTGGCTCGTCGCCGCTGCTCGCGCTCGTTCTGGCATGCCATACGCAAAGCGCCTTGAAGCAGAAATTGTTGACGCTTACAATGAAGCTGGTGCAGCCTTCAAGAAGAAAGAAGACTGCCATCGCATGGCCGAAGCAAACCGCGCATTCGCACACTTTGCTCGCGGCTAATCGAAAGCCAATCATTAAAAAGGTCCGCCAAGTGCGGATCTTTTTTGATAAAAAATACCCCCGCACGAGGCGGGGGGTTAAATTATGTATGGTCGTTGAGATATTTGCTGATCTCATCCCAGCCACTGATGGATTCCTGGTATTCGTTGTAGTACACCGATATGTCCTGGAGCTCATCGATAGTTAGCTGGTCGATGACCTGCTCGACGTTCTCTACTGGAATACGCAGACGCCTGTCTCTGGTTACGACGTATTCATTACCGTCGTTATCGCTCTGGATTCTGGCGTAATCCCAGTTCCAGTTCGTGAATTCGCCATCTTGTGCTGAACAAATTAGAGCGAGAAGATTGTTGTCGCGTACCTTCATGAGATTAAGCAGCTCTCTACCGAGTACGGAGTTCAACTCATCCAGATCGTCAACCTTGAGTCTTAGCTGGTCAATCTGCTCAAGCGAGTAGTCCTTTCTTGTGCTGTCGCAGCTAGTAGTCTCAATCTTGAAAATTCGCGAATCTTCATCATTGAAAAGCTGAACTTCTACCTCTATATAGGACAGACCATTGTCATCTTCTCTATATCTAGCGGCATAGTTCCACACGTCCGTTGCGTTCGAGCTGACAAATTCGCGAATCTCGCATTCGCTGTCTATGAATGAGTCTATGAGACTCATCTTGCGAGATGCTTCGATAGTCAAAGCACCATACTCGTCCAGGAGAGTTGCATATTCGGAATGAAGTTTAGCGTCATACTCCGAATCGCTAGCCTCCAAATCGCGTGTCTGTGCGGTCGACTCAATGGGTTCACGCTCGGGGGAGGTGTCTTCATTGAAAGCGCAAGCTATAAAGCATACGGCGCAGAAAATAACAGCTACGATTACGACAAAAAGATCATGTCTCTTCATTATCTCTACCTCCTAAGTAGACCATATATTGTGAAGGGCTTACAAAAAATGTACAGCATATATTATACTGCAAAAAGCGGAGTATGTCAATGGAACAATGCGTAGCGGTTGCCGAAAAAAGACCCCCCGGGGGAGGGGGGCGGAAAGTCATTAAGCGTTCGTATCCGAAAACTCCGGTGGGCTCGGTGGCGGTAGCAGAGGCCATTCTGGTCTTATTTCGAAAGATTGGCCAGAATCGCTATCTGCAATAACCTCTACGATCCCCTCTGAGTCAACACCGACGAAGCGCTCGAGTCTCGATCTGTCAACTTTGCTAGCGGAAAAATCACCTGCATTACCCACTTCTTGGAGAATATAGTAAGTATTATGCTTGCAGAAGAATAATGCCGCGCGACCATCGCTGCTCCATACGACATCAGTTATGTCGGGATGATTTGCGAAAACACTAGCGATAGCCTGGGCATACGTAGCGGACGATAGCCGAGATACATGTCTATTAGGGGCGAGGAAGACGCTGAAAGTTCCGATGGCTACGATTAGTACGCGTGATATGGTCGCTTTTTTCATAAGCATGACAATTTCCTCCTTTAAGGTACGATGATGTATATAATTATAGCATAAGCATTTCAAAAAGTCAATAGCCGAGCTTCGCTATATTAATAAGCGGAACTGTGCGATAATGAAGGTATGGCTAAGCATAAGCTTATTTATCAGATATATCCAAGTGCCGTTGGCGATTTGCGCGATATCTCGGCAAAAATTCCGCTAATAGCAACAAAGCTTCATCCAGACTATATATGGCTTAGTCCAATTTTTCAGAGCCCATGGGTTGATGGCGGTTACGATGTGAGCGATTACTGCAAAATCGATCCGCGCTTTGGCAATATGAAGGACTTTCGACACCTTGTCGCAGTAGCAAAAAAATATAACATAGGTATTTTGCTAGATTTGGTACTTAATCACACATCGATTGAGCACGTATGGTTTCGCAAATCTGAGCTCCATGATTCTTGGTATAAAGATTATTATGTCTGGCTAGACAAGCCTCTAAACTGGAAGTCGTTTTTCGGCGGACCGGCGTTTGATTATTCGGCTTTACGTACAAAATACTATCTTCACCTGTATGATCGCGCACAACCTGACCTAAACTTCAATAACCCACGTGTTATTCGCGAGTTTCGCAACATCATTGATTTTTGGAAACAAGAGGGTATCGCAGGATTTCGAGTTGATTCGGCGAACGTCTTGGCTGAAGGCAACCTGAAGCCGGGGCGCATCCCAGGATTGCCGGGTTTCTTCAGTTATTATCAAACTCCTCGTACGGTCAATGTGCTCGAAAAACTATTTGCGAATCAAAAGCTATACACAATCGCCGAACCGGTCGGCGGAGAGTTCTTTAGTAAGAAGCGCCTGTACGAGCTGACAGATAAAGCCTTCGATGCGAGTTTTAATGTTGGTACGATTGATGTTGCGGACTCATTTTTCTCGACCAAGGACCGCGTCTATCCAGTAAACTATCGCCGGTGGCTCAAAAAACTCTCAAAATGGTCAGTTGAGCCGACTTTTGCGATGGCGCTTGAGTCACATGATGCACCGCGAGCGCCTAGTCGTTTTAATGCCGATCCTCGCGTAATTGCAATGCTGCAATTTCTATTACCAAGTTACAATCCTTGCATATATCAAGGCCAAGAGCTAGGTACACTGAACGCGGATTTAAGTATGAATATTAATGATTACCATGGCGTGCAGTCGCGGCAAGTATATCGACGTCTGCGACGGCAAGGCAAAACGAAACGCGAAGCGATGGCGGTTGTCCGCAGAACTTCGCGCGATAATGCGCGCCAACCAATTGATTGGGGCGAATATATTTTGCAACATCGCCAGCCCGATTCGGTCTTAAATTTCTATCAAAACATCATTGAGCTATGGCGTAGCGATGCAGTAATTAGGGATGGCGGCCTTAAGATAAAGCGAATTACGAAAACGGGCGTCTTTGATTTTTGCCGCTTCTTAGGCAGGAAGCGCTACGAAATTCACCTAGACTTCTCAGGTAAGACGGCGTCATATCTTAAAGACGATCATGGCGAGACAGTGCTTGTTGTAAAATAGCTAAAAGTATGGTATAATATACCTATGGCTTGTCTGTCATAAATACTGATGGAGGGAGGGTCCAAGTGATGTCTGACGAGTTCAAGAAAGACCAGGAGGAAATCAAAAATGAGACTCCGGTCGAAGCTAACACCAATGCGAGCGCGGAGAGCGTAGAGTCAATGCCCGGGCAGTGTCCTTATGATTATGATGATGATGGCGACAACTGCTGTGATGATGACTTCTATGATAGTCTCGGTTTTCGCATTGTCCTGGGTGCTGGCCTGCTGGCAATCTTCGGCGGCTTGCTGCTGTTAGTCGTAAAAATCATGTCCGCAATCCTGGATGATGATATCGACTAATTTATCCTCGCCTCGGCGAACGCGCCGGGGCTTTTTCTTGGTTCGGAAATATGTTAATATATATCGAAAGCGCTAAGAGGGGCTATTATTACTAATGGCCTAAAAATTGGCAAAAATTTAAATTTAATAAGGAAATATATGGCAAACGAAAAAGTCACAGACTTGTCCAAATATCGCAATATCGGTATTATTGCGCATATCGATGCTGGTAAGACTACCACTTCCGAAGCGATTCTTTACCGTACCGGACTAAAACATAAAATCGATTTAGTTAAGGGTGATACTGGTGGCGCAACGACCGACTGGATGGAGCAGGAAAAGGAACGTGGTATTACGATTACGTCCGCAGCTGTTACGGCCTACTGGAAAGGTCACAAGATTAATATTATCGATACCCCAGGCCACATCGACTTTACGGCAGAGGTCGAGCGCTCGCTTCGCGTACTCGACGGCGCAGTCGTAGTCTTCGATGGCAAGATGGGCGTTGAGGCTCAGTCTGAGACCGTTTGGCGCCAGGCCGATAAGTATGGTGTCCCACGCATCTGCTTCATTAATAAGATTAACCAGATTGGTGGCGACTTCTATAAATCACTCGAGTCTATCCATAAGCGCCTTAGCAAGAATGCTTTCGCTATTCATCTCCCAATTGGTTTTGAAAAGGATATTTGCGGCGTTGTTGATCTTATCAAGATGAAAGCATATACCTACAAGGATTATGCAGATCATGAGCTAATCGAAGGCGACATTCCAGCCGATATGGTTGAGAAAGCCAAAAACTATCGTTCGATGCTCGTCGAAGAAGCCGTCCAGGCCGATGAGGCTCTTATGGAAAAGTTCTTTAGCGAAGGCGAAGATGCTATTACTG
>CAMHRH010000028.1 GCA_946187605.1 uncultured Candidatus Saccharibacteria bacterium | reverse complement strand
CTCGGTGGATACAAATTCGCGTTCTTGGAGTATTCCGGCGTATCAGCCAGATAGATATGAGTATGACTATGTTGAGCATCCAGTGTATACTCTTACGGACTCGGTACATACGCCGATTACGATTCAAACGCCAGTCGGTCATTATATTTCTATTCATGAAGCTGCTTTGTATAACTATGGTAGTATGACGCTAAAGTTGAGCAACTCTTCTCTAAAGTCGGATATTACGCCGCTTTCTGATGGGATGCGTGCCTATGTGGAGTTGCCTTTCTCGACGCCCTGGCGCACGATTACGATTGCGCAAGATGCACTTGATTTGACGACTTCGCGAATGATTTTGAATTTGAATGATCCGCCGCGAGATGACTTCTCTTGGGTGAAGCCGACGAAATTTATGGGTATTTGGTGGGCGATGTATGTTGGCGAATGGACTTGGGCGCCTGGTGAGCGTCATGGCGCGACGACTGAGCATGCGATGCAATATATTGATGCGTGTAGGCGCTTGCAGATCCCTGCCCTTTTGATCGAAGGATGGAATGATGGCTGGGAAGGCGATTGGCTCGAGAACGGCGTAAATAATAAGTTCCTTGAATCAACGCCGGATTTTGATTTGAAGGCGGTGGCGGAGTATGGTCGCCAGAATGGCGTCGATATTGTCGGCCATCATGAGACAGTTGGTTTTATAGATAATTACGAGTCTCAGCTAGAAGACGCATATAAGTTATATGCTGAGAATGGTATTAGGTATGTTAAGTCCGGGTATGCTGGTTCAAAGATGACAATAAATGGCCATCGTGAGTTTCATCATTCGCAGCTTGGCGTTTTGCATTACCAGCGAGCATTGGAGTTGGCTGCAAAATATCATATTATGCTCGATGTGCATGAGCCAATCAAGGGCACTGGTATTGAGCGTACTTGGCCGAACTTGATGACGCGTGAAGGTGCGCGTGGTCAGGAGTACGAAGGTGGCGCATTAGTTCCGTCGCATGCCTGTTTCTTGCCATATACTCGTCTGCTTTCTGGTGGTATGGATTATACGCCTGGTATTCTTGATGTATCGAACTTCTCGAAGCGTATGGCAACTACGATTACGCGCCAGATTGCTTACTATGTCACGATTTACTCTTCGATGCAGATGGCGGCAGACCGTCCGCAAATTTACGAAGATGCGCATCCGGACATATTTCAGTTTATCCGCGATGTTCCGACGCGTTTTGAACGTTCGATCCCGTTACTTGGCGAAATTGGTAAGAGTTATGTCGTAGCACGCCAAGAGTGGGAAGGAACGAGTTGGTATATTGGCGGTGTAACGAATGAAGAGGGGCGTAAAGTTGAACTGTACTTGGACTTTTTAGAGCCGGGCGTTAATTATGTAGCTACGGTTTACCGTGATTCTGATGATGCCCACTATCGCGATCATCAGCTTGGTTATGTGATAGAAGAAAAAGTTCTCCGCCAAGGCGACAAGATTGAGATTTATATGGCGCCTGGCGGTGGTTTTGCAATGAAACTTGTGAAACAATAATTAAATACGTATAGCAACAACAGTATCGTAGCCGAAGCGTGCGCGAACTTCATGACCGCTAGCGCGAAGTTTTTCTATGGTTTCCGCGTCGAGTGGAGTGCGTGCGGAGCTTTTAATACTGAATCGATTCCCGGATTGGGCGAGCGTGATTTTGTCGCCGGCGGCGCAGTTTTTGAGAGCGCGCTTGATTTCGGTGGTGTAAAATTTGGCAACTTTTTCTTCGTCTTCTTGAGGCAGTCGCATGGTTAAATCTTGGAAGTCGAGATTTACGGAAACTTTGCGTCGTTCGCAACGTGAAACTAAATCTTGGTAGATAGGAGAAATAATATCAATAAATTTTGCCATAAGCTAATTATAGCACTATACGCCTGGTGAGAACTGCTTGAGCTGTTCCCGATGACGTTTGTAGTTAGGGTCGTGCTCGCCGACCTCGTGCCAAAAATCTGCGGAGTGATCCATATGATTAATGTGGGCGAGTTCGTGTATGATAACGTAGTCACGTAGCGGCTCAGGTACTTTCATGAGGCCAATATTTAGTGAAATTGTGCCTGAGGACGATCGACTGCCCCACCGAGTATTCGCGTGTGATAAACGAATTCCAGAATAGCTATACCCGTATTTAGTTGCCCAAAAGTCTAAGCGATATGGTAGATATTCGCGTGCTTTTTTGGCAAGGATTTTCTTCTGTGCGTCGCGTGCGCGTTGAGTTGCGGGGTCTTTGATAGGGAGCTTTTCGCGGATTTCTTTGCGCATGGAGTTGAGAAAACGGCGCGCAAGAAAGTCCGACGTTCCGGTCGGTACGGTTATTGTGAGCTTACCTGATGTTGCAACGGTGAATTTTGCGCGCGTGGACCAAGCGCTATGGCGCACAATGACTTCGCCGAAGTCGGAATCTTGAAAGCTAGACATTAGATACGGTGTTCCTTGAGGCGGCTGATGACATTTTTGCATTGTGCGCGATAAGTGTGCTTGCCGGAGATGACGAGCGGCTTTTCGTTTATGGACGGTGCTTCTAGGCCGGCATAGGCAGTTTCAAAGTACTGCTTTGACTTTTTAAGGTCGTCGCCTTTTGATTTTAGAATACGTTGCTTGATAGTGTTTAAATCGGTCTGAATCCAGATTAGAACGGTTAGATAGCCGGATTTTTTAAGTAAATCTCGTACTTCTTTGCGCTTAGCTTCAGCATCGAGCATGCCCTCGATGACGAGCGTAGCATGAGATTTGGCGATTTGGGCAATTAGTTCTTTGGCTAATGCGGGGTCGAGGTTGTATTTTTGTGATAAATCGTTGAAATTTAGATATGGTGCGCCTAGTGAGCTGCTGAATTTTCTAGCAAAAGTAGTTTTGCCGCTTTTTGGAGCGCCAAAAACGAGAATAGCTGTGGGTATGGTATGCCCTTTTGTCATGTGATAATTTTAGCGAATGCGCTTGTTTTTTGCAATTTTGCGGCGGCGTTTTTGTGGCTCAAAAGTACTGGAGTTGGCGATGAGTATCTGGCTTGGTAGGTAGAAAACCCAAACGAAGTACGCAACAATTGGCAGCGTCGTGGCTGAGATGGCGCCGGTTAGCGAGAGAAAGCGTAAAGCAACGCATAGATCGCAGCAAATAAATGCGATGAAGCCGTAACAGGCGCAGCGAGTGCGAAAATGCTTTGGCCTATCGCGATAATTCTGAACCGACATGATTACGTTGCTAATTAGGAGAATGGCATAGACCGTAGCGATGGCATATATTGGTTCGAGCCCAAAGGCGATACCGATAGCAAAAATGAGACTTAGGACGCCAGCGTTAATAGCGACATCATATATGCGCATTTTTGTGAGGCGCATAAAATGCAGGAATTGTGCGATACAGAAAACGTATACTCCGGGAATGACAAAAGGCGTCCAGACGAGGATTGTATCGGCAATAAAGGTAAATAGTAAGGCGAATATTAGTAGATAGTCGTTGCTAAATTTTTGATAAGCATAGGATATGCATAGGAAGATGCCGATATATTTTATGAGTGCCGTACCGCTGAAGCCTGGCGCAATTATATCTAAGAATAAAAAAGTAATATAGATAAGTGACCATATAAAAAGCCATCGTATATCTATCTGAGACAAGCGTTGCAAATCTTTCCACCAAGTCGGCGCACGCATATGGCTCTATTGTACAATTTTTTGCGGATTAGCGACAAGGAGTTCGATGAGCTCCGTCTCTGAATAGTACTTCAATAATTTCTTTTGAGCTTTTTTAATCTCGTTATAGTCGCGTTCGCGATGAATATCGGTGCCGAAGCAGAATATGAGATGTTCTTTGGCGATTTTTTGGGCGGTTTTCTTAGCATGTTTACCGTATTGACCAATAAAACTACCTAAATTGCATTGCAGCAATACGCCTTGTTGTTTCATTTCAATAACTTTGTTGAAATTGCTTTGAAAACTTTGGTAACGCTCTGGGTGCGCTAGAATTACCTGCCAACCGTTGTTTTGTAGACTCAAGAAGATATCTTCGTATTGATTAAACTCGCCGGTCATCGGTAGTTCGATGAGCAAATATTTGCTATTTGCGAGTGGTGTAATTTTTCGGTTGCGTAGATATTTCGCAATCTCGAGGTCAATGTATATTTCATTGCCGAGATGGATTTTTATATTGATGTTTTTTGCTTTTTGGCGAAGTTCAGTGATTATTTTGAGATTCATAGGATATGGGCTAGTCTGCATGGTTTCGGCGATGTAGTGTGGCGTGCAGATAACTTCGGTTATGCCCTGCTCTGACAAGCCTTTTAATATTGCTAGGCTTTGCTCGAAGCTTTTTGAGCCATCGTCGACGCCGGGCAGGATGTGGCTATGAACATCAATCACGGATTATTTCTCTCCGTAATAACCGTAGTAGCGTGCTGATTTGCGATTGACATTATTCATGACGACGCCAGTGATATGCGCGTTGACTTTTTGGAGACTTTCGCGAGCGGCGTCGAGTGTTGCCTTTGGTGTAGAATTGTCGCTGGCGACGATTAGTGTTTCGTCTACGTTTGTTGACATAATAACAGAATCGGTAACGCCATTGCATGGTGCGCCATCGAAAATGATAATGTCATATTTGTTACGCAGCGCTTTGATTAGCTCTTTATTTTTCTTCGATGCGAGAAGCTCGCTTGGATTTGGTGGATAAACGCCGCGCGGAATTACGTCGAGGTTTTTAATGTCAGTCTTTTTGACGTATTTCTTGTAGTTGGCGATGTCGTCAGTGAGGAGGTTAGAAAAACCATTAAGATTCGGTAGATTGAATAATCTATGCAGCCTACCTTTACGCAAATCACAATCGACAAGAAGTGTCTTTTTACCAGCTTGTGCGAATGATACGGCGAGATTTGACGAAATAAAGCTCTTGCCTTCACCTGGGTTTGCGCTCGTCACTAGGATAGTCTTGAAGCCGTCATCGACGCTACTGAATTGTAGGTTCGTGCGGAGCGCTTTGATACTTTCGGAAATGATAGATTTTGGATAGCAGTTGACGAGTAATTCGCTATCGGTTGATTTGCGGTCGATATCGCTTTTGATGATTTTGCCGGAGATTGGGAGGTTGATTTTCTTTTCGAGATCTTCGCTATATTTTACGCTGTCATCGAAATAATAGACAATAAATGCGATTGCAATTACGCCGAAGACGGCGACAAAGGCGGCGATTGCGGCGTCACGAATAGTAGTATTATTGCTCTGTTTTTCTGGCGTTTGAGCTAAATCGAGGGTGCTAACGTTTTCGAGTTGATAGATGTTTTTGATTTCTGCAGTAAATACTTCGGCAATGTTGTTTGCGATGATTGCGGCGAGTTCACGGTTTTCGTCTTCGACGCTAATTTTGAGAATTTCCGTATCTTCAATATCCGTCACGGAGACATGTTTGCTAAGGGCATCAGCGGTTGTGTCGAGCGAGAGATTATTGATTGTTTGCTCTAGAACGCGCTTACTTTTTACGATTTCTGAATATGTTGCGACTAGCTTTTGGTTGATGTTAATATCGTTCAGCGTGGCTTGGCTGGTCGTGCTATTGCTTTGAGCTAGAACTACTGTCGTACTAGTTTTGTATAGCGGTTTTTTGATGCGTAGATTATAGAAAATGCTGCCGCCAACAGCGAGCAGTGCCAGCAAAAACATTGGCAATATATATTTCTTGAGATAGGTAAGAAAATCTTTGATATCGATTTCTTCCATAAAAAATCGCTCCCTTATAACATTTATTGAAGTATATTACTATCATTATAGCACAAAATGGCTAAAAATGCAACTATTGGAGCGATGTTCTGAGGCTTCTATTTAAGATACTCGGTGATTTTTTCTTGGGCCGTTACGATGGTGCTTTGCGTTGGAATCATAACGTAGAGCTTTTGTGCGCCCATTGAGTATGTAGGTAGCATTGCGCCGGTGCCATCCAGTGAGATTGATTTGACTTTCCACTTTTTTAGTTCAGCGAGCTGATAACGGGCGAAGTCAGTTATTTCGTCGTAGTTAAGGCTCGTTTCGAAGCTCCCCTCGGCGGCACTTAAGATATCTGTGTAGCGCGTTAGGTAATGCGGATTGGTAACTTTTTCGATGAGCTTCGTGATGACTTGTTGCTGGTTTTCGCCGCGGTGGCGATCGCCGGATGCGTAAGAGTAGCGCTCGCGCGCGAAGGCTAATGCGCAGACGCTGTCGACGTGTTGGACGCCTTTGGTGAATTTGCAGGATTTGTTTGTCCATGCAGTGAAAGCTTGGTCAGAGTCAATGTCGATGCCGTCAACTTCGTCAATTACTTTGATTACAGTACTAAATCCGACCTTGAGCGTGTAGTTTATGTCGATATCTAACAAGTCTTCGATCGTAGTTTTGCTCATCTCGGTTCCATAGATACCGGCATGCGTTAGCTTGTCTTTCGTTCCGGTAGTTCCATGTAGCTGTACGTAATAATCGCGCGGAATAGATACTAGAAGTATTTTTGCTTCTTTGGGATTGATGACGGCGAGAATGTTAACATCGCTTCGTGCGGTGTCGTTGAGACCGATGCGACTATCGCTACCTGAAATGTATAGAATGAATGGGTCGGTGACTACGTTCACGCGTTTTTCGTCTTTTTCGTTTTCGACGCGGACCTCAAACTGATAAATTACTTTGCTGTTTTCGATAAAATCTTTATCATTCTCTTCGAGGAATTCTAGATAACTATCTGTTAGTGTGATAGCAGAGACCTTGTAGTCTTGTATGCCTGCAATGAGGTTCCCGAGTTCGTCGTAGTGCTGCTCTTTGAAAGAAATGACATTTTTGAGTGTTTTCTCGGTGGTCTCGAGGTTTGGGTTTGTGGACAAAAAGCCAATGTGCTGGTTATTTAGCTGGCTGATTTCGTTATATTGGCTAGATTTTAGGACGAGGACTTTATAGGTCTGTGTTTCGTAATGCGATCCAGTAATGTTTTCAATAAAGCTTACTGTTTGGCGGACGTATTTGTAGCCTATGACTGAGCCGCAGCTAATAAGAATGCTTAGGATAATTAGAATAACTTGCACGGCACGTTTTGCTGATTGCTTTATGACTAAGAAATAGATGACTAAGGTCTCGAATATGACTAACGTGAATGCAGTAAGAAATAGTTGCCAAGTCTGCAATAAATTAAGTCGCTTAAGAGCGACGACCAATACCGAGCTAGAGATTAGTTGCGCGATAGCTAGGACAATTCCGACTTTTCTGATAATACTATTTTCTTTCGATGTTTGGTTATAAGATTCAATGTGCCTTGAGACGGTTTTGCTGGCTGGGCTCTTTTTTGAATGCGGTGAGCTGCTTTTTTGCGCATTACTGCTGGGCTTCTTTGAAATATTATTTGACATATTGCAATTATATTAGCATAAAGTGGACTATTTGGCAATTTGCTGTTGGATTGAGTGTTCTTGATGGTGTCTTTATTTGGTTTGGCATTTTCTGTTCCGTTAAGTGCTTACTTTTCTATTATCATGTGAGCACAAAAAAGCCCTGAAATAAACGTTCAGGGTTTTTTATGGTGCTGGGAGTAGGAGTCGAACCTACGAAGGCCGAAGCCGGCAGATTTACAGTCTGATGCGTTTGACCACTTCGCTATCCCAGCAAAGTACTTATTTATTTTATCACGCTAAAGAGTTTACTGCAAGAAAAAGCCCGCACGTGGCGGGCTTTGAGAGCTTAGATCTCCTCGGTGTTTATCATGTCGTAGGTTCTTTTGATTTGAGCCAACATGCCCTTATCCACGCAGAGGTGTTTTTCTATTAATATGAAAAACATTTCCCTGCGTGCGAATGCGTAGCGTGTTCTGTCGATGCCTGCGGCGTTCAGGCAGAACTTTTCTATGCATGCGCAATAGTGTTCGCAACGAAGGCCATTGACGACAAGATTGGGGACGAGTTCCTCGAATTCTCTGCCACAGCATATCATTTCATGTAATGCTGCCAGCGGTTTGTACCATTCTGGCGCATTAACATCTACGATGGCGATGTGCTCTTTGGGGTCCCAGCGTACGAGAAGCTCGGTATTGTAGTTTGCATATGGTAGCAATGCTTTCATACGCTCCTCGCGCCAGCGAACCTGCACCCCCTTGCCGTTTTCTAATGTGATAGTCTTTTCGAACAATGATATCAGCTCCTTTGAAATGTGCGTTACAGGTGTGAACTTTGATATTATATAATAATATCTTTAATAGGTAAATAGCTGATTTTTTCATAAAAAATACGCAAATAGTCTTTGCGTATCGTCCAATCCTTTAATGGAGCCGCAAATCGGACTTGAACCGATGACCTGCCGCTTACAAGGCGGCTGCTCTACCAACTGAGCTATTGCGGCAAATGTTGCGTGCTAGTGCTACGAGTCCACCTCATTGCACCACTTTATTTTATACGATTTTGGTCTTTTTGGAAAGTTTTTTCGTGGCTTTATGGGAAGTACTCGCCGATTCCTTCGTGACAGCTTTCGCGGCACTCCTAATAATGCGTCGCTTTGGTTTCGGCGTAGCTTTTGCGGCTGCTTCTGCTCTAGCGGCTTGGAGTTCTTGAATGCGGGCCTGAGTGACTTCGATATTTTCGGTGTCATTATCGTTTTCGTAGATTTCGAGTAAGTGGCGCAAGATGACTGTGCTCGGGTTCAGGCTATAGGCGGTCTCGAGGGCTTCAATGGCTTTTCCGCGTTGACCGAGTTTTTCGAGTGCTTTTGCGTAGGCGATATAGCGGCCCGGTTGGTCACCTTCGATCTCGATGGCTTGGCTGAAGGCCATGGCGGCTTTTTCGTATTTTCCAGTTTCGTAATAGATTAGTCCGACATTATGCAGGCTCGATGCGTTATTGTCTAGGCTTTGAGCGATCTCAAAGCATTCTACGGCTTCTTTGAAGTGCTTCTCCTTCGCATAAAGGATGCCGAGCCGGTTATATGCGGCAGCATTTTTCTCGTCGAATTTTAGGATAGTGAGTAGTGCCTTTTCTGCTTTCATTGGTTTGCGTTCGCGCATTGCGGTTTGTGCCATTGACCAAAGTTTTTTAATCTGCGGAGTTTTACGCGTATCGTCAATGTCGTCCTCTTCTTTTTCGGCATGATATTTTGGCACAAAAAAGACAGTAAAGAATGCAAAAACCATAATTAGCACTGCGGCTAGCATATAGTTATTGTAGCATTTTAAGATGAGATGTTCAACTTATGCTTAGAGCATGTTGGCTATAAGTTGTAGCTTGACGTGTCCGTTTTGAGCGATTGCTTCTTCGGCCTTGATAAGATTTTCGAGTTTAATTAAGAAATTGTCATTGCCGCGCATTAGGTAAGATTTATACATCAGCTCGCTGGCAGTCCTAACTACTGCAAGTGCAGTTTCGCGAGTTGCGTTTTTGTCGTATTTGAGAATTTTATCGACAACTTGCGGTAGTTGGGT
>CAMHRH010000027.1 GCA_946187605.1 uncultured Candidatus Saccharibacteria bacterium | reverse complement strand
AGCATAGTCAAATGTCGCTGAATTGTTTTCGCTGGCCTTAATAGCATATACGTAGCCTTCCAAGTAACAGCGATCGGCGAGCCTTGCATATTTATGTATATTGTGGGCAACGTCAGTGCAGCCGCGGAATACGCGATAGGTGTATTTCCAGGCAGATTCGATGTCTTGGCCGGCTTCGTATAAATACTCGGCTACTTCTGCAAAGGAAATACCGTCTGCCGCCAGGAGGGCGGCAAGGATATACCATGGTTTGGGGGTGCCAGGAATCTTCGTTCGGCATTTTTTGTCGATAATAGCGTCGCTCATTTTCGCGAAGCCTTCGGTAGCGGTGCTGTCTTTTTTGGAGACGAGTATTTTTGCTACCTCGGTCGGTACGTTGAAGAAATTCGTCAGAAGCCACGCGCAATTACTGTTGTGTCGGGCGTGGCATTCGATTTCATGTGCAATCAGCTCAATGGTTTTGAGTTGGCTGCATTCGCGGTTTGTAGGGATATGAATGCTGGAGTTGGCCGCGTTTACGGTGACTGCGCTATAGCTGTTATCGACTATCGCGCTCCAACTTTTCAGACCGTAATTATGAAGCGTATCCTGAAAGATTGCGGCAATTTTTTGAGCGTCAAGCTTTTCCGCCTCAAAGGTTTTGGCCTGGTCTGCTGTTAGGACGGCCTGAGTGCCTTCGAGCCTTTCGTTCTTGACTGTGCCGCCTTTTGCGATATCGTAGGCGAGGTCGATAAGTTCGCTACTGGTCGGGCCGCCGTAGTAATCGAGGAGAAGTAAGTTTGTGGCTTCGTCGTCTCCGACGCTGATGCTGCGTTGAACTTGAGCGATCATATTCATGCGCTCTAGTTCCTGGATGACGAGTCCGGTGACAAATGCATCTCTTGGACTCTCCTTCATTTGGGAGTCTTGGAGTGCCTTAACGAGCTCGTCGTTATCGGTCGGCACATAATTTTCTGCATAGTAAAATACGGGATTAATAAAGCGTCCTTTCTTGGCCTCTTCGATGAAACGTTCGCGCTGCAGCGCGTAGTTTAATGGCGTGACGGCCTGCAGCATAGTTCTCCCCTGGGACATCAACTTTTCGACAATAGCTTCGTTTATCACGAAGCATCACTCCTTTCTGGTTTTAAAGATTCAAGCACAGAGTACTCATGTATATTATACCATATTTTGCCTGTTGAATCAATGGATGCGTAGCGACTCAGCACCTTTGCAACATCTGTGCAGACGCTATATACTCTCGCATAACTCATTCTTGTATACAGATCAATTACTGTATAGAGATAACGCAGCTTGTCTCGGGTATCTAGAAATTCCCATAGAAAAAATAATAATAAAAAGTCCCCCGAGCTGGCTGCGCGGGGGGTGGGTCTGGGGCGAAAAATTAGGTGTTGTCTTCCCAGATCATGAGCATCTGGATAACTACGCCGAAGATTGCGAACATTACGGCGAAGACGATGTGATTGCTCATGCCATCGAAGTCCTGAGGCCAACAGGTGTACCACAGCCAGTTTACCAGTTGCCCGAAGGCATAGCTGAGAGTTGCTGCGGTCCAACCCTGCTTAGTGCTGTCGGTGACGGCGTCGAAGGCGGCCGCAAAGATGAATGCGATTGTTGCAATGATTGTGGCTACGAGGCCATAATCGTTTGCGAGCATACATTCGACGATGCTGAGACCAATCAGGGCAACATGGGCAGTGTAATAGCTCACAGACTTGAGGATTACGTTTTTCTTTGCCACGAGGGCGTTATTGGCTACTTTCACTAGAATCCCTCCTTCAATAAGATTTGGCTTCATCTTTGGCTTGCGCCGTCGATTTTGCCTGATGTGGATCAGTGAATGCTTATATTATAGCATAAACGGATTTAAAAGTCAATGTTCACGTAGTAACTCAGCACCTTTGCAACATCTGCGCAGACGCTATATACTCTCGCATAACTCATTCTGGTATAGAGTATACAAATAGCGCTTCTTTTTGGATAGCGGATTAAACAGATGAATCGTATCTGTTTCTACGAGATCTCCTGGTGTTAGAATTGTTGGCCTAGGAATACATTTGTATTTTTGGTTTCGTTTCTTCCTGCGAGAATTTAGACGGCCGTTCCGCTTTAGAATTCGCCGCACGCTAGATAGACTAATCTCTATGTCTAAATTCTCGCGAAGATAGAATCAGACCGCTTCTGCACAGCGGCGCAGCTTGTCTCGGGCATCTAGAACTATCTCGATGATGTAGTCTGGTAGAGCATTTGGATGTTTCCTTGGAGCTGCAGAAGCGGTTGGAATATTCCATTTGCAAGAAGAATAACGAAACAGAGAGGTAAGATTATCTCTCTGTTTCGAGTAGTTCTTTAGTTCTACGTTAGAGTTCAATTCTAGCCATTTCTTCTTCCATCTCCAGATAGTTGAGCGATCTACGCCAAATCTATCTGCAACTACTTGAACAGGATAATTCTCCAGGAAAAGCAATTTCATTGCTTTTCCTCTAGATTTTTCTAAGTTAGGATTGATAGAATAGCTCATAGATAGGTTTGTTTCCTTTATTTAATTAGCGTTAAACAAAGTATACGGCCTATCTTTTTTGTTGGCTAATTTTCTGGCCAATTATGTTGCAAAGGTGCTGAACTCTCTACGTGGGCGCGAGTTGCATGTTCGCCGAAAAGATAAAATGATGGTAAAATATAGGGGTAAAAAATTAATAGAAAGGGCAGTGATGTCAGAAGAATCAAATGTTATGAAACAGCGTCATTCGCTTAGTCATATTATGGCTGCAGCGATAAAGAATTTGTATTCTGACACAACAACAGTTCGGTTTGGCGTTGGTCCAGCGATCGATAATGGCTTTTATTACGACATTGATTTTGGCGGCGTAAAGATATCTGAAGATGATTTTGGTAAGATCGAGAAGGAGATGCGTAAAATAATTGCGCGGGATTTGCCGATTACTTATTCAGAGAGGTCGCGTGAAGAAGCTTTGGCTTGGGCGCATGATAATGATCAGAAGTATAAGCGTGAGCTGATTGAAGATTTGCCAGAAAATGAGACGATTTCGTTCTATACGCTAGGAGAGTTCGAGGATTTGTGCAAGGGGCCGCATGTTGAGTCGACCGGTAAAGTTGGGGTATTCAAACTCGATAAGGTTGCTGGTGCGTATTGGCGCGGCGATGAAAAGCGTGCGATGCTGACGCGTATTTATGGTTTGGCTTTTGAAACGCAAAAAGAACTTGATGAATATATCGCCAAGCAAGAAGAAGCAAAGCAGCGAGACCATCGCAAATTGGGTCGCGAATTGGACTTGTTCTGCTTCTCGGATTTGGTCGGTTCTGGCTTGCCGATGTTTACGCCGCGCGGTACGATTTTGCGTGATATTTTGAATGATTTTGCGCAGAGCTATCGCATTAAGGCGGGCTATCAGAAGGTTTGCATTCCGCATATTGCGCTCGTTGATTTATATAAGACCTCTGGTCACTACGAGAAATTCCCAGAGATGCTGCAGTTCATTAGTCAAGAATCCGGTGATCATCTTGCTTTGAAACCGGTGAACTGTCCGCACCATTCGCAGATTTTTGCATCGCAGCCGCGTTCGTATCGCGATTTGCCGATTAAATATCTCGAGACGACGATGGTGTATCGCGACGAGCGCAAGGGCGAGCTTGGCGGCCTTTCTCGTGTGCGTTCGATTACGCAGGATGATTCGCATGTATTCTGTACGGAAGATCAGATTGGCCAAATCTTTGGCGAATTGATTGCTTCGGCGCAAGATTTGTATGAGCGTATTGATATGAAGCTAAAACTTCGCCTTAGTTTCCGCGATGACGGCGATGGCTATACTGGTACGACGGAAATGTGGAATAAGGCTCAAAATGCAATTCAGGCGATGGCAGATGAGCATAAGATTGAATACTTTATCGGCATCGGCGAAGCTGCGATGTATGGTCCGAAAATGGACTTTATGGCGACGGATGCGCTAGGGCGTGAATGGCAGGTGGCGACGGTACAGCTAGATTATGCGACACCGGCTCGCTTTGGTCTTGAATACACTGATGCTGACGGTAGTAAGAAGACGCCTATTATGATTCACTGTGCATTACTTGGTGCGATTGAGCGCTTTATGAGCGTATTGATTGAGCATACGGCCGGTTGGTTCCCATTCTGGATGGCACCAGAACAGTTGCGTATCGTGACTGTTAATGATTCTGTGAACGATTATGTCGAAAAGATAAAAGCAGAGCTTGATGGCTTCGAATTGGACATCCCGTTAGAGCACAATAAGCTTCGTATGACGGTCGATGATCGTAATGAGAGTCTCGGTAAGAAGATTCGCGAGGCGACTAGGATGAAGATTCCGGTAGTCTTGATTGTTGGCCCGAAGGACGTGGAAGCCGGTGAAGTTTCGGTGCGTTTGCGCGATTCTGAACAAAAAGTTAAGCTTACTGAGCTGAAAGATTTCTTGAAGAAATTATAGCGTAGTGGGCGTTGGCGCTCTTGGCGATAATGCTTAGAATACTTTTACGTGTATAAGCATTTTATTATATAATCAAGTGAAATAGGAGGTATTAATGGGTAAGGGTGAATTTGAGGCTAGCCCAGTAGAGACTAAGCCCTCGGTGATATATAAAAGAAAAAGTAATCCAGTATTGGGGGTTATGACGATTGTATTTGCTCTCGCGACGATTGGTCTCGGTGTCTGGGTTGCTATCTTATCAACTAATAAGCCAAAGGATGAGGCGAAAGTTAGTGGCAGCGAAACCAGTCAGCAGGCCTCTGCGCCCAGCAAAGGCGAGTCTGGTGAGACTGGCGAGACTACAAAAGATGCTCGTATCGGTTATTTGATTAGTGGTCAATGTACTACTGGCGCGTTGACTAGTGGCGGCGAGTTTTACGTCTGGATTTCTGCTAATTGTGATTTGTCTGGGAGGGGCGATGTTTCTAGCATGGATGTTGTTGATGCTGCGACCGGTCAGAACGGAACCTTTACTTTAACTTATGGCCCCGGTAAGGATATCGCTGAATTTGAAAGTGTAGGCGCGACGGACAATACGCTTAATATAAACGGCCTGAAGGTGAACGATTCCGGCATTGTAGCTGTTGCTTTGGCTAGTATTGGCCAAGGTTGGGACGGTGAGAAATATATACTCGTCAAAGAAGATGGCACAATCGACATGCTATGGATGAATTTTCGATCTGCCGATAAGGTTCAGTCAAGGCTGATGAAGAATTTTGGCGGTTTTAAGAATGTTGCTAGTGCGGTTGAGGTCGATAACGGGAATTATGTCTCTACGGTTTTGATTACGCGCAATGGCGGTCAGATTTCGATGACGGATGCGCTGAATAGTCTTTATACCGATAATGACTAAAATAAAAGAGGCGCTAAGAACGCCTCTTTTTTGATGTTAAAATAGATTTATGACTAAAATATTGGAGGGATTAAACCGGGCGCAGCAAGAGGCGGTGCAGACGACAGTGGGGCCAGTTTTAATTTTGGCAGGTGCAGGCTCTGGAAAAACAAAAACTTTGACGCATAGGATAGCGGCTTTGATTGAGGGCGGCGTGTTGCCGCATGAGATTTTGGCGCTGACATTTACGAATAAAGCTGCGCGCGAGATGCGCGATCGTTTGGCGCGATTGTTGGGGCGCGAGAATTCTTTTAGCTTTATGCCGTGGATGGGAACCTTTCATTCGATTTGCGTGAAGATGTTGAGAATTGAGGCGGAGAACGTTGGTCTGGATAAGAGTTTCGTGATTTATGACACGGACGATAGGCTGGCTTTGATAAAACGCGCCATGAAAGAGTTGCAGATTAGCGATAAAAGCGTGAAGCCACGAGCGGCTGAGGCGGCGATTTCGAAGGCGAAAAATGAGAATAAGATGCCGGATGAAATGATGGCAGATGCATATTATCCGAACCAGCAGAATATCGCGAGAATTTATGAACGATACGAAGAAATGCGCAAAAAAGCGGATGCGGTAGATTTTGATGACTTATTGCTATACGTAGCACGGATGCTGAAACAGAGAAAAGATTTACGAGAGAAGTGGCAAGGTCGTTTTAAACATATCCTGATCGACGAGTATCAGGATACAAATCATATTCAGTATGAGATAGTGAAGCTACTTGTGAATGAGGAGCGGAATATTTGTTGTGTTGGCGATGACTGGCAGTCGATTTACTCGTGGCGAGGGGCGGATTTTACGAATATCTTGAATTTTGAGCGAGATTTTCCAGGGGCAAAAGTGATCAAGCTTGAGCAGAACTACCGTTCGACACAAAATATTCTTGATGCGGCGCAGAAGATTATTACGAAGAATGTCCAACGCAGCGAGAAAGAATTGTTCACGGAAGCTGGAAAGGGTGCGCCAATTACGGTTCAGCAGGCGCGCGACGAGCAGGATGAGGCACGCTGGGTGGCGGCGACGATTAAGAAAATGCGGAGGCCGCTATCAGATTTTGCGGTATTGTATCGTACGAACGCGCAATCGCAGGCTTTTGAACGCGCGTTTATGGATTATCGCTTGCCGTATAAATTAGTTGGCGGTGTGCGCTTTTATGATCGCAAAGAAATTCGCGATATCGTGGCGTACCTGCATTTGATCGTGAACCCTAACGATATTGTCTCGTTGATGCGAGTAATAAATGTGCCTGCGCGTGGAATTGGCGAGAAGTCGATACAGAAGATTTTAATGGGCGATATTGATGGTTTGACGGCGAAGACGCGAGCGGCATACATGAAGTTTTCGGATATGCTCTCGTTGCTCCGGGAGCGTAATGCGGCTGGAGCTGGGCCGGCGGATATCATCGAGGAATTATTAAGGAAAGTTGATTACCGGGGATATTTGAATGATGGCGACAAGTTGAAAGCCGAGGAGCGGAATGAGAACTTGACGGTTCTTGTTGGCGAATCTGGCGCATATGAGAGCTTGGATGAATTCTTGGCAGATGCGGCGCTGATGTCGTCGGCGGATGAGGCGGCAGGTAAAGATGCTGTGACTCTGATGACGCTTCATGCAGCAAAAGGATTGGAGTTTCCAGTAGTCTTCTTGGTTGGCTTGGAAGAAGGACTGTTGCCACACGTGCGTTCGATGGACGAATCGGCGGAGGATGTCGAAGAGGAACGGCGTCTAGCATATGTTGGGATGACGCGCGCGATGCAAGAGCTGTTTCTTAGTTATGCAAATTCACGCTTTATGTTTGGCGGTAGGAATTATAATTTTCCGTCGCGCTTCTTGCAGGACTTGGGCTATAATCCGTATGCTGGTTCGGGTTCGTTTGATGGCAATTCGGATGATTTTGGGGAAGACGATTTTGACGACGGCTTTGATAGTGATCCGTTTCCTGACGATTTGCCAGTATTCGAATAGGTTGGAAAAGCTCAGTTTTTAGCTTATAATAAGAATAAGCATGAAGACTAGGAGAGGTTTACTTATTCGCAACTTGGTGCCGAAGTTGATGGTATTTGCCGGTATTGCCGGCGTAGTTGTTGTCGGCGGAATTATAATTTCACGAAGCGTCGAGGCGGCGGTTGATGCGTCGAAGACTTATTATGGCAGAACCGTATATAGCTATTCGATAAAGGAAGACATTAGGCCATCGAAAGTTCCATTAATCTCGCAAGACAAGATGAAAGTCGCGCATACGGCGGCGCGTGATTCGGGATATAACAGCGCTCAGAGTATGGCGATTACGGACAAATATTTCGTGATAATTCAGACCGATACGACTGATGCTAGACAGAATCACGTTATCTTTTTGAACAAGTCTGATTTTACGACTGCAAAGACCTTGACGCTGGCGCTTGGGCACGCGAACGGCGCTACGTATGATAGTAAAAATGACGAGGTTTTGGTCGTTGATGGGAAGAAAGTGCATCGTATTGGTGCGACGAACTTTAAATATTTAGGTACGAAGTCTATTACTAATGCAAAAGGAAATCAATATAGTGCAACCGGTATTGCGTATGATGCTAATAACAGTCGTTTCTATGCGTCGAGTGGCGATAAAATACGCACGCTAACGGCAGGTGATTTTCGAATCTATAATTATTTAACGTCGGATCATGTGCAGGTCAATCAGGATATAGGCTATTACAATGGCTATATTTATCGCGTGACATGGGAGACGAAAGGCGGAAGTGAGGGGGCGTCTTGGCAGAATGGCTACTTCGACCGTGACGATAATGTGATCCTGCAATTTGCGGCGGACGGCTCATCATTTAGTCCATTCTACACAAAGAATCCAGCTTGCGAGATGGAGAGTATTGCATTTGATGGCGGCAAGCCGTACATACTTTTTAATGCATGCAACGGTAAGGCGCGACAGAAGGGGCAGTATGCAATTGTCGAGATTACTGATTCGGCGACGCTAAAGAATCTTTATCATAAATACACCGTTAAATATGATACGAATGGCGGCAAATGGGCGAATAATGACCCTGGAGATAAAACGAACAATTATGTTGGTCTATATAGCACGTTAGCGAAGGCGAAGCCGACGCGTGCGGATTATAATTTCTTAGGTTGGTCGAAGAAGAGTGATGCGACGAAAGCTAGTTATTCGGCTGGCGATAAGGTAGTCTTGCGTAAATATGGCTCAAAGAATAGCAACCTTACGCTTTATGCAGTTTGGGGTGAGCAGACTTATAAGGTGAGCTATAGCGCTAATGGTGGTAGCGGCGCGCCAGCGACGAAGAGTTATGGAAAAGTTTCGAATGCGTCTGTAAAAATCGATGCCGGTACTGGCTTGAAACGGCAGTACTATGAGTTTATCGGTTGGTCAACAGATAAGAACGCGACTGTTGCGGATAATAATTACAAGCCGGGTTCGACTTATAAAGGCAAGACGAATTTGTCGCTGTATGCCGTCTGGAAGCCGCTGAAATATACGATTAGCTATAAATTGAATGGTGGTACAGCTGGTCCAGACAAGACTGTGACCGAAATGACGAAAGACGCGAAGATTTCGGCAAAGAAACCAGTTCGCGAGAGCTATGACTTCGAAGGTTGGGCGCTAGAGAGCGATAAAACTAAAGTAGTTTATAAGGGCGGCGAGAACTATACGGGGAGAGCTAATCTGACTTTATATGCCGTTTGGAAAGTGCAGCATTTCGTAATTAGCTTCGATGCGAACGGTGGTGCGAATGCGCCGTCGGCGATAGATCGTGCAAAGACGGTGGCGGAGCTTTCTTTGCCGAATACTGTTCCGACTAGAGATCAATACAAGTTCTTGAAGTGGAATACGAAAGCGGATGGTAACGGTACTAGCTATTCGGCTGGAGCGAAATATACGGGCCGTTCAAGTGTGACGTTATATGCTATTTGGAAGAAAGTCGAGGAGGCGCCAAAGGTTCCGACTATTACGATAACTTACGATGCGAATGGTGGCGATCAGGCGCCGAAGGCCACAATTGGTGAGGTGGGGAAGGTTAGTATTAGCGGAGAGAAACCGAAATATGACGGGCGCGAATTTTTAGGTTGGGCAACGGCTCGTGATGGCGCAGTGGTTTATCTGCCAGG
>CAMHRH010000026.1 GCA_946187605.1 uncultured Candidatus Saccharibacteria bacterium | reverse complement strand
ACCCGACTCGTCACGAAAACGTCTAACATTTACCTCCTTAACTGACTATTATTTTAGCAAAACTTCAGTATTTTCTACAACATTTTTCTTTTAAAAATACCACGTCTTTGAAATACCCCACCACCACAGGCGGGAGGTATTTTTTCTTGCTCTTTGCGCTACAATATCTCTATGAACTACTATCTGATTGCACCAGCTAAATCCTTTCATCAGAGCGAACAATTATTAACCTACCATTCTGAAACGCCCCTAAAAACTGGTCAAATCGTCGAAATCCCACTCGGGAAACAGCAAGCAATCGGCATCGTAACGCAAGAAGTTCCTCGACCAAACTTCGAAACAAAGCCAATTACGCGCACCTTATACGATACCCCTATCCCAAATCACATTCTAAAAGCACTGCTCTGGCTAAATGATTACTACCGCTGCCCACTCTCTAGCATCATCCAAGCCGCCCTTCCGCGCGGCATTACTAAAAAACGTCGCAATGCCACAATAGACACAAATAATTCTCTTTACGATGAAAACGCACCAAATCCACTCAATATCGCCCAGCAGACAGCTATCCGCCAAATTCAAAACAATTCCGCTAATACTGTTCTCTTACATGGAATTACTGGCTCCGGAAAGACCAATATCTATATCAAACTTGCATCCGACACGCTAAAACAAAACAAGTCCGTCATTCTTCTCGTGCCAGAAATCGCGCTCACTTCTCAGCTCGTCCAAAACTTTCAGCAACATTTCAAGGACGTAACGCTATTGCATTCCGCTCAAACCGAGTCCGTCCGCCATCAGCTTTGGCAAAAAATCCTCGAAAACGACAAGCCGCAGCTAATTATCGGCCCGCGTAGCGCCCTGTTCGCCCCCGTAAAAAAACTCGGGCTTATTATCATCGACGAAGCGCATGAACCAGCCTATCATCAAGACCAAAATCCAAAATATTCCGCCCTCCGCCTCGCCTCTCAGATGGCAAAAACGGTTCTCGGAAGCGCCACGCCGCTTATCTCCGATTATTATATCTGCGACAAACATCAAGCTATAGTGCCACTAAACGAGCTGGCTATCAAGAATAATAAAACCGCCACAATCCATCTTATCGACATCAAAAACCGCGCCAATTTTACCCAAAACCGCATCATTAGCACCCCTCTTATCGAATCTATTCAGCATTCACTAAACAACCACCAGCAAAGTCTCATCTTCCATAATCGACGCGGCAGTGCGCCACTTACAATCTGCGACCATTGCGGCTGGCAGGCGCTCTGCGATAATTGCCTGCTACCGCTCGTCTTACATGCCGACATCTATCAACTTCGTTGCCACGCCTGCGGCCGCAGCTTCCCCGTACCAACCGCTTGCCCGGACTGCAATAATGCCAGCATCCGCCATAAGGGATTCGGCACTAAGCTCATTGAAGATGAACTCCGCAAGCTTTTCCCGAACGCCAAAATTGGTCGCTTTGACGCTGATTCCGCCCCCGACCAACAGCTAAGCCAAGTCTATAACGAAGTAAAAACCGGCTCATACGACATCATTATTGGCACCCAAATGCTCGCCAAAGGTTTTGATTTTCCTAAGCTCAGTACACTTGGCGTTATTCAAGCCGATGCCGGCCTTAATCTCCCGGATTTCTCCGCCGAAGAACGAAGCTACCAGTTACTAACCCAAGTAATCGGTCGCGCAAATCGTGGACACCAAGACAGTCAAATTTTTATCCAGAGTTACCAACCTGAACAAAAAATAATCAACTACGCGATCGCGAGTGATTATGCCGGCTTCTACCAATATTTGCTCGAAAAACGCCACATCGCAAAGCTCCCGCCCTATACCTTCATACTAAAACTCTCTGTTAGCTATAAGACCGAACAAGCCACTGTCGCGAATACACAAAAATTGTTCAAGCAAATACGCAAAATCGTAAACGATAGTCACTACGACCAAATTTTTATCACACCACCAATGCCGGCTTTTCATGAGCACGAACATTCCGGTTTTACGTGGCAAATCGTCATCAAGGCCAAGTCGCGCAAAAATCTCATCAATATCTTCGACCAACTCAACAAGTCTTCCTACTTGCACTACGACTTTGACCCATACACCCTGCTCTGAATGCTTATGCTCGCAAAGAGAGCAAAAATATGTTAGACTAACAGACAATTATGGAAATTGTAACTACTCCCGATCCACGCCTACGCATCAAATGTAAAAAAGTCAACCATATTGATGACGAAATCCACGATATGGTCAAAAATATGATTCAGAACTGCCTCGATTGGGAGAAAGAGCACGAATTCGAAATTAGCGCCGCCCTCGCCGCACCACAACTCGGCTACGATCGCCGCATCATAGTTGTTCGTGACGACATGGAGAATAAAAAACACGGCAATTTCATCCCCCTCCTCAATCCCGAGGTTATCAAAACCGAAGGCAAAACTCTCTACGACTACGAAGGCTGCCTATCCGTCCCGACAATCTACGGCAAAGTCCCTCGCCCAGCCAAGGCCCGTATCAAAGCAAAAACTATTGACGGCCAAGAGGTTCGCATTAAAGCCGATGGCTTTCTCGCCCGCACGCTTCTCCATGAAATCGATCACCTCAACGGTATTCTCTTTATCGACCACATTAAGGACGACAAAAATGCCTTTTATCGCCTAGATAAAAAAGGCGACCTTGTTCCCGTCGATTACGATAAAGAAATCGCCAATAATAAAGACCTCTTCCCAGATGACGAAGACTAAGATTATCTTTTTCGGCAATGAACAGCTCGCCCAGGGCATCAAAGCTAAACCTTTCATTTTTGACGCCATCATAGAATCGCCAGATTTCGAGATCTGCGCACTTATTCTTACGACACCAAACCATCGTAAGCCTTATCCTATCGAAAAATCCGCTAAATCCGCTAATATTCCAGTCTATTTCTCTACTAACAATGCCGAAATTCTTGATATTATCGCAAAATACAATGCCCCAGTTGCCATCCTTGCTTCATTTGGAAAAATCATTCCGAATCAAATCATCGAGGCCTTTCCTTGCGGTATCATTAACGTCCATCCATCACTCCTACCAAAATATCGCGGCACCACCCCTATTGAGACTGCGCTTCTGAACGGCGACACTACGACCGGCACCTCTGTAATGCGACTCGCTGAGAAGATGGATGCTGGCCCAATTCTGGCTCAGAAAACTATAGAAATCGCCCCCGAAGATACTAAACAAAGCCTTTACGAAAAGCTCGCCCAGCTTAGCGCCGATGAGCTACTACGCGTACTACCGGCAATCGTTGCCAAAAATGCCCCTGAGGCCGCCCAGAATGAAGCACAAGCGGTTTTTACGGCAAAACTAACCAAAGACCTATCCGAGTTCGAACCTAGCCTCAAAACGGCTCTCACGCTCTCAAACGAAATACGTGCTTATGCCGGATTCCCAAAGACAAAGACTACATTTCTTGGCATACCCTGTACTATCACCGCCGCCCACGCCAGCGATACTCCAGCTACCGCCCTCGACCCTAAATGCGCCGACGGCAAATACCTAGTCATCGATCGTCTCATTCCCGAAAACTCCAAAGAAATGGACGCAACTAGCTTCATTAACGGACATAAAAAATAACCCCTCAAGCGAGGGGTTATTTAATTGCTTTATTGCATACTAGCTAACAAAGCATCCTTATTTACCATGATTTCCTGGCGAAGTGCCTCAATCGAATCGGCAATAATCTGCTGATACTGTGGACAATTCTGATTCAGCCATTTTGCCGTCACATAATCATTCGCGACTTCATTCTCGGAACCACCCGTATTTTGAGCTAGCTTCTGATAAAGCTCATCGCTCTTATAATCTCCGGCGTTTGCCAACCAGCCGTTGATAACCTCTTGATCATTATCGATGATTTTCTCAAACTCGTCCAACTGAGCATCAGACAAACCTTCACTCATCTTCTCGCCCACGCGAGTCTCAAGCTGATCCTGCGCATACTGCAGAAAAGCTTCCTTTTGATTTTCCGGAATTCCCGCCAGGCCAACGCCCTCCAAGAACCCATCGTCAAACTTATACATGGCCTTTTCTCCTATTTTCCCCATTGTACCACAAAAAGGCTATGCTTAAATATTTTTAATCAATTTTCTTTTTCTTAAACTCACGTACAAAGAATTTGATCGTATCACCAATCTCAAGCTGAATCTTTTTCTGTGTCTTCAATGACATACCACCAAGCTCACCCTCAGCGAGCGACGGCACATCAACCTTGCCTTCCTGAACATTCACGACTTCAATCTCGCCCAATAATTCCTTCTTACGATAAGCACGCCCAAGCATTCCTGGAGCTACGCGTCCGCTCTTAACCATACCGCCAGCAATAATCTCAGTTTTCTCAGTACGGAATACACCTTTCACTTCAAGCTCACCAGTCTCTTCCTCGATCATCTCCGCATCAAGCATCTCTTCCATCTCATGCTTAGCATCATCGAGCAATTCGTAAATCACGCGGTAAACGCGCACCGGAACACCATTGCGTTCTGCAACTTTCGCAATCGCATTTGGAACCACAACATTAAAGCCGTAAATAATCGTCTTACCACCACTCGCCATATAGACATCATTCTCGGACACGGCACCAACACCAGTCGATACAATATTCAACGTAATTTCACCCTTGGTATCAATCAGACGCAAAGAATCGACTACTGACGTCACTGAACCCTGAACGTCGCCCTTCACGATTACGTTCAAAGTCTTCGTGTTATCCGCCGTATTCATCATGCGAAGAAGGTCCGTAGAAGTCACATTAGTGTTCGCTGATTCGTTCGCCTCAGCCTGCGCATTCAATAGCGCCATCCTGCGCGCAGTTTTTTCATCAGCAACCTCTTCGAATTTATCACCAAAGTTCGGTAACTCCTTGAAGCCCGTAATAATCACTGGCGTAGATGGCAAAGCTTTACCTTTTGGTTTGCCCTTCCAGTTCAACATCGTACGTACTTTTGCATAAGTCTTACCAGCAACGATGAATTCACCTACTTTCAATTCGCCACCAGTCACTAATAGGTTCACGACCGAACCCTTACCAACTTCCATATGGCTCTCAATGACAAGACCCTCGGCCGGAATCTTTTCGTCCGCCTTGAGCTCATCAATATCCGCCGTAAGAAGAATCATATCGAGAAGTTGCTCAAGATTATCGCCGCGCTTCGCAGAAATCGGCACCATGATGGTATCGCCGCCCCACTCTTCTGGATTAAGATTAAAATCGGTCGCAAGCTGAGCCTTCGTACGGTCAATATTCGCGCCTTCCTTATCAATCTTATTAATAGCGACAATTATCTTAGCGTTAGCAGCCTCAGCAAACTTAATCGCCTCCGCAGTCTGCGGCTTGACGCCATCATCCGCCGCAACAACAATCACGACAATATCAGTTAACATCGCACCATGCTGGCGAATCGCTGCAAAGGCCTCGTGCCCTGGCGTATCGAGAAAAGTAATCTTACGATCCTTGTATTCCATCTGATAAGCAGAAATATGCTGCGTAATACCACCGGCTTCGCCTTCAACGGTCTTCTTCTTTAGAAGCGTATCAAGCAAAGTCGTCTTGCCATGGTCGACATGACCCATCACTGCTACTACTGGCGGACGCAACTTTGCATCTTTCGATAACTCACGCTTCACCCCTGGAAGCTTCGCAGAGTTCTCTTTGCGCTCAAAGCGTACATTCGTAAAACCAAGTTCCTCTGTCATAATCTGCGCCGTTTCAACGTCAAGACGCTGATTAATCGTCGCCATAATGCCATTTTTAAATAGCTCACCAATCAAGTGTGTTACTGACACGCCGAGCGCATTCGCCAACTCATCAACCGTAATTGAGCCAGAAACCTGTATAACCTTTTCTTCCATCCTTCTAGCTCCTTTCCTTTTAGACTAATACTGACGTAATAAAAAATTACGCAAAAACTCCCACTATTTTACCATATCTATTCTCTAGGCGCAACGTTAAGCACTAATCGCTAAACTCGCCGCCGGCGATACATGCGGCATCGTCGCCGCCTCAATCACAATGGCGACGCCGCCATTAGTAACACCACAATCTCGCGCACGCCGAGACAACAAAAAGAATCCGACCATGCCGGATTCTTTTTTTCAAAAGCTCAGAGAAAAACTATTTAGTTTTCTTGTCCGAGAAGCTGAGAGAAATCTTACGACCCTCTTTGTCGATATCGAGTACCTTGAATTCTTTACGCTCATTCAAAGTAAAGATTTTCTCTGGATCAACATCGCTGCCCTCGCCGAGTTCAGAAACGTGAACCAAAGCTTCGACTGCTGGCGAAATCTGAACAAATGCGCCAAACGGCGTAATACGAGTAATCGTACCTTCAACCTTATCGCCCTTCTTAAAGTTAGCAATCTCAGATAGCCATGGATCTTCCTGGAGTTGTTTCATTGATAAGCTAAGGCGCTCTTTGTCGATTGCGATAATCTTTGCTTCGACCGTTTCGCCAACCTTAACATAGTCAGCCGGATTGTTTACACGTTCCCAAGAAATCTCAGAGATGTGCACCAAGCCCTCAATACCATCGACATTGACAAAAATACCAAAGTCAACGACACCAGTCACGATACCCTTAACGACATCGCCAACCGCTAACTTAGCAAAGCGCTCTGCGAGACCGTCTTTGATAGCTTCTTTCTCGGAAAGAATTAGCTTGTTTGCTTTGCGATCTGCATCAAGAATGCGTACGCGAATCGTCTTGCCGACGAGTGCATTAAGGCGCTGCAAAATCTCATCTTTATCCGAGCTGCCAACGCGTGGATAGTGCTCAGCGGAAAGCTGAGAGACTGGCAAGAAGCCACGAATACCTTCGTATTCAACCAAAAGACCGCCGCGGTTAGCATCATATGGCTGAACCTCAACGATTTCACCAGCGTCGAGCTTAGCTGAAATCTCGTCCCAGCCTTTCTCTTTCACGGCTTTACGTAGTGATAGAAGAACCATACCGTCTTCCATCTCGGTATCTACGACAGACGCAGAAACCACATCGCCTTCTTTGAGCTGACGCCCAAAAGCGACCTCACGACGTGGCACAAGACCAACACCGCGCGCACCAAGATCAACGAGAATCTCGTGCTTTTTGACCGACATTACCGTACCTTCGATAGTGTCACCAAGGACAATAGCTTTGATGTCCTCGTTCGCGAGGAGCTCGTCCATTGTAATTTTAGCTTTTGTAGCCATTAATATATTTTCCTTTCGTTGGAACTGCTCATCATCTCTCTAGCCATCAGTAAGCTACAAAAATAATGAGCAGTCCCACACTGCCCATTATTTTAAGTTATTTTTAATCTGTTGTAAAGTTTAAGCGTTTTTCTTAAAGAGTGCCGCGTTGTATGCAAATAAATAACCGCAAATCGCCAACGCAATAATCGGGACAACTAGCTCCTCTGGACCAGTTTTTGGCATATCAGAAGCATTGTCTTGAGATGTCATCGAATTCGTCGCAACATTATTTGATGAATCCGTCTCCGAAGACCTTGTATCGCTTACGCTTGTAGAGTTGTCCTCAGATGCGCTAGACGAATTCTCCTGAGTATTTGTGGTAGTCTCCTGCTCATTTGATGCGCTCGCACTGCTCTTCGGATCTGAGCTGTTTGCTTCTGACCCCTTGGAAGTCTTCTCATTCTTTTTTCCTTCATTTGTTTGATTATTATCTGCTTGTTCTGTCGCAGTCGTGTTCGCGACATTATCGTTCGGTTTTGGCGAGGTCAAGGTCATCGCCATCACTAATCCAGCCACGATAATCACCGCCGCTAGACCAATCAGCGCACCCCAAGCCCAACGCTTGTATTTTGTATCGTTTGACATATTTACTCCCGTACACTCTATACTTTTACATACTATAACACTCATCTCGATTTTTTGCAAGACCATTACAGAGGCCACAAACTTTCTATTTTTCTTGCTATACTATCTATATGTATCTCTGTATCGACATCGGCGGCACCAAGACCATCATCGCACTCGTAAACAAACGCGGCAAAATCTTACATTCCGTCAAATTCCCAACCTCCACCAGTCAAGACGCTTTCTATTCTTATCTTACGCAACAAATTAATGCCAGCTTCGTTATTAGCGAAGTTGACGCTATATCTATTGCAATGCCCGGCATCGTTAAAAACAACCGTGCTACTTGGCTCGGAAATCTTCCTTGGCACGATTTCGACCTTGCCGCCATGCTAAAACGCGACTACGACAAGCCCGCCTATGTCGAGAACGACGCAAATCTCGCTGCCCTCGCCGAAGCTCGCAAAAGCCCACAAAAGACCCTTTACTTCACCTTTAGTACTGGTATCGGCGGTGGCGTTATTCGCGACGGCAAAATCATTAAAAAATACCAAGACTTCGAACCTGGCCACACCCAATACACTTATCTTGGCCGCAAAGCCGAATGGGAGGACATTGCTGCCGCTAGCGCTATTCATCAGAAGTACGGCAAACTCGTGTCGGACATTTCTGGACGCGAAGCCTGGGATGACATCATTGAGCGCCTCCTCCTCGGACTCGTACCATTCACCGCCTCGATTAAACCCGATCGTATAATTTTCGGTGGCCCACTCGGCCTCGAGTTGCCGCGCTATCGTCGCCAACTTCGTCAAAAGCTCGCCGCATATCTCCCTAAGAACGTCCAGATGCCGCGCCTTATTAAGGCTCATTATGGCTCATTCTCCGTAATTCAAGGCTGTTATCTCTATGCAAAATCTCATCAAAAAACTCACTAAAGACTTCCCTGGCCTCAAAATTACTTCGGGCGCGCGTTTTCAATTCTCGCCGCCTTGCCAGATTTTCTACCCCCAAAATCTCAAAGAACGCACAAACTCGCAAAACAAACTCCTTCTCTTGCACGAGCTCGGCCATTTTTTAATCCATCTCAACGACTACTCCACCGACATTGAACTACTCGAAATTGAAGCGCTCGCCTGGTCAAAAGCCCACAAACTCTGCAAAAAATACGAGGTCGAATACGACGAAGACTTCGCCGAAGATTGCCTCGACAGCTACCGCGACTATCTCCATTCCTCATCTCTCTGTAAAAACTGCCAACTTTCTGGATATCAAGACAATAGCGGCATCTATCATTGTCCACTCTGTGGCCTTAGCTGGAATAATCAAAAAACTCCCCACTTCGATTAGCGAGGAGTTCCCTTTTTGTTTTAATTAAGCGTTCTTTTTTGCTTTACCGCGCTTTGAGATGCGGCCACCTTTTGCGCCCGCGATCTTCGCAAGCTCCGGGTTAGCAGCAAAACCGCCAGTGTGACCATTCTTGCCACCTTTGCGACCGATTTCTGCGTAGAAATCTTTGCCGTACTTAGTTTTATTCGTGTTAGCAGCCTTCTGGCCGCCAGCCTTAGTTCCAGCCATTTCTAGCTCCATTTCTGCCCACCAAATCAAATAATATTGCCACCCTTTTACGCGAAGAAACAAGCTTGAAGCTATCACCTTCGCAGGTGCTTATGCATAATATTAGCATAAAAATAATAATTTGTCAATATGTTTTTGTTTAAAAATATGTCATAATAACCGAACATCATCT
>CAMHRH010000025.1 GCA_946187605.1 uncultured Candidatus Saccharibacteria bacterium | reverse complement strand
CAATAAGTTCAGTAGGCATACCGTCAGCTTTTGCGGCATTTGCGCCGGTTTGCGCTGGATTATCTGCTGCCATTGCGCGACCGGCAAAAAGCGTTACTGCAGTTGCGGCGCCGGTGATGATTTGGCTAATTTTTTTGAAAGATTTTTTCATAGGTCTAAATATTTATCCTTAAAAGATAATTTAATTATAAACACTTTTATTATACTTGTCTAGCTAGCAAATATTCGGTAGCTGTGATAAGATAGTGTGTATTGGAGGGTTACCCAAGTGGCTGAAGGGGACGGTTTGCTAAATCGTTAGACTGGCGAAAGCTGGTGCGAGAGTTCGAATCTCTCACCCTCCGCCAAAAGATGCTCGCAGATATGGGGGCATTTTTTGATGGGCGAAAATGATGCTTATGTTATAATGATATTAATATGGCTAGTAAGATGATTGTGAACTGGGAAGCTCGCGAATATATCGAGTATAAAAAGAACGGTGGTTGGTATGTGGGGCTAGCACTTGTCGTGGTCGCACTTTGTGCGATTGCCGTATTACTACAGCAATGGACGTTCTTGGTATTGGTGATTGTAGCGGCGGTAGCATTATTGACCTACACAGTAAGACCGCCACGGATGTTGCATTATTCCCTATCAGATAAAGGCATTTCTGAGGGTAATAACTTATATACGTTCGATAGATTTAAGTCGTTTGGCGTTTTGAATGAGAGCAACCATTACTGTATAGTTTTGATTCCACAGAAACGTTTTGGCTCACGTGTTCGTATTTATTTTCCCGAGACCGAAGGCGAGCAAATTGTCGACATCTTCGGGGCGCGTTTGCCGATGGAGCCAGTAAAGATTGATCTACTCGACAAATTAGTGCGCTTCTTGCGTATATAAGCATAAACGTGTTAATATTAGATAAGTTAAAAGATTAGATAAAAGGTGGGCTAAAGATGGACCAAAATAATAATGCGACTCCGGATGAGTTGCAGCAAACGATAAATAGCATTACTAACCCTGGTGGAGCTGCTCCTGCAGCTGATGTTGTTCCGGCACCAGCGGCACCAGAGATTCCTCCAATTGAGGTTGCGCAGCCGCCAATTGCTTCAGGCAAGGCTGTATATGGTGATCCAGATTTGGATCGTGTTAAATCGATGGCTCTGTCTGATCTTCGTCCGATTATTGAGAGCGTGGATATTGAACCGGCGAAGAAATTCAAGATTTATAAGGAGATTATTGATCTTACTGAGGATAAGGCTTGTATTGAGCCGGCCTATAATGCCGCAAAAAATATTGATGAGCAGAAGGCGAAAGCAGAAGCTCTACTTTATATCGTAGAGGCAATTGATAAGCTCGGTATTCCAGTTGCGAATGTGGATGGTCAAATCCAATAATCTAATCTAAAAGGCCTTTAAATATCCCTTGGCGACAGGGGATATTTTATTGATGACTAAAACATATAAAAAAGACTAGCCGTTAGACTAGTCTTTTTTGTTGGTAGGTTTAGTACATTCCGCCGCCCATGCCGGCTGCAGCGGCAGGGTTGTCTTTCTCTGGAATTTCGACAATTAATGCACCCATGGTGATAGTGGTGGCTGCGATGCTGACGGCGTTCTGCACTGCCTCGCGAGTAACGCGAGCAGGATCAACAACGCCGGCTTTCTTAAGGTCGACAATACCATCATTCGGTTTCATGACGTTAATGCCCTGCCCGTCTTTGGCTGATTCGACTTGCGCTAGGAGTGCTTGGCTATTGAGGCCGGCATTTTCCATAATTTGAACAAAAGGTGCCTTGAGGGCATTCTTGAGAATAGTTGCGCCTGCGTTGTCGTCTTTGATGTTTTTTGCGAGATTAACGAGCGTGACGCCGCCACCTGGGACGATGCCTTCATCGAGGGCAGCTTTAGTTGCGGCGACCGCATCGTCGACGCGATATTTCTTTTCGTCAATTTCGGTTTCGGTTGCACCGCCGACTTTGATAACCGCGACACGGCCAGCAAGAGCAGCCGCACGTTTATTGAATTGCTCGGTTTCATAATCCGACATGGCACTTTCGGCTTGCGCTTTGATGTCTGCAATGCGTGCTTTGACTTCGCGAGCGTCGCCGGAGCCATTAATGATAGTAGTTTGGTCTTTGGTTGCAATAATTTTGCGTGCTTGGCCAAGTACTTCGAGTCCGGATTCTTCTAGACTCATTCCCTTCTCGCTGGATACGACAGTTGCGCCGGTTAGAGTAGCGATATCCTCCATAATAGCTTTGCGCTGCTCGCCGAAGGCCGGAGCTTTGAGGACGAGCGTATTGAAGACGCCTTTGAGCTTATTAAGCACGAGCACGGATAAAGCTTCGCCTTCGACTTCTTCGGCGATAATGACAAGATCTTTGCGGCCGGTTTGCGCCATCTTCTCAAGAAATGGGACAATGTCGTTAACGGCGGAAATTTTCTTATCGGTAATGAGAATCTCTGGTTTGTCAAAGGTAGCTTCTTGGCGCTGCGTATCGGTAATAAAGAATGGCGATGCGTAGCCTTTATCGTAGGTGTAGCCTTCGGTGATTTCAGATTGCATTTCGAGACCTTGGCCTTGTTCGACGGTTACGACGCCGTCTTTGCCGATTTTGGAGATAACATTAGCAATGAGCTTGCCAATCTCAGCATCGCCAGCGGAAATCGTGGCCACTTCGGCGACTTTACTATCGTCGCCTTCGATTTGCTCGGCGGTCTTATTGATGCCCTTTACGATTTCGGCGCCGGCCGCTTCGATACCCTTGCGGAGATCCATTGGGTTATGTCCGGCGGCAATAAGCTTATTGGCTTCAGCGAGGATATTATAGGTTAATACTGTAACGGTAGTCGTACCATCGCCGGCAACTTTGTTTAGCTTTTGTGCGGCGGTCTTGATGAGCTTTGCGCCCATTTGATAGCCGAGCGTCTCGTTATCTTCGTTGCCAAGGTCGACAGCTTCAGCGACGGTAACACCGTCGTGCGTGATGGTCGGTGCGCCGTAGCCCTTCTCTATTACGACATTGCGACCTTTTGGGCCGAAGGTAACTTTGACGGCGTCATATAACGCTTTCGCGCCGCCAAGAACTTTTTCGCGAGCTTCGTCGTCGTAGAAAACTTTTTTTGCCATGTAAACTCCTTATAGTGTTGCTAAAATATCTTCTTCTTTGATAATCAGGTAATCTTTGCTGTCGTATTTTACTTCTGTTGCGGAATATTCACGATAAATGATGTGATCGCCTTTTTTAACGGCTTTAACATCTGGACCAACTGACTCAACGACGGCTGTGGTTGGCTTTTCTTTTGCTTCGCCGAGTAAAATGCCGGAAGTAGTAGTGCTGGTAGCGGCGTCTTTTTTGGCGACGACGCGATCAGCGAGAGGTTTGATAGACATGTGGTGATTTCCTCCTGATTAATTCTACCCCTAGTGTAGCGCGGCATTTTAGCACTGTCAAGCTTCGAGTGCTAATTTTAATAATGCGATATAATTATTAATAATGAGCGTAAAAGTATCAGTAATTGTGCCAGTATATAATGCGGAAAAAACAATACAGAAATGTATCGATGGCTTATTGGCGCAGACTTGCGGTGACTATGAGGCGATATTCGTAGACGATGGTTCGACGGATGATTCGGAGCAACTATTAAATAAAATTTGCAAGAAAAATAAGAATTTTTATTTGATTAGCCAAAACAATGCTGGTGCGGCCGCTGCGAGGAATGTCGGCATAGATAAAGCTAAAGGTGAATATATATGTTTCGTCGATGCGGACGATGAGATATCGCCGAACTATATTAAGAAAATGCTAGAGATAGCGGCGGAGACTAAGGCTGACGTAGTTTGCGCAAAATATATTAATAGCAAGAGCGCACAGTTTGAGCATTTGAGCGACGGCATAATGAAGCTGAACTCGGATGAGGCGGTTAATGCTCTACTTCGGATGAATATCGTGAATGGTCCGGTTGCGAAGTTGTATCGAAGGAGTATGATTGGCGATGCGCGGATGCCGGATTATAGAGTCGCGGAAGATCTGTACTTTAATTATGAAGTTTTTAAAAAAGCGCGGTTGGTAGTCGCGAACGATTCGGTGCTCTATAACTATGTTGTGCGTCCAGGTAGTTTATCGACAGGGCGTTTTTCGGTCGAGAGAATGCAAAGCCTTGAGGCGGTTGAGAAGATTGACGCGCGAGAAAAGAGCAATGCGTCGATGGCGAGAGTGTTTATGGAAGCTTATTTTATTTGTGAGTCGATATTATTGGCGCATTCGGAGAGAAAATATGCCAATGAGTATAAAAAAGTTTGCGGTGTCTTAATAAAAGGCCGAAAGAAGATAATTAAAGACAAGCAGGCAACGAAGCGTCAGAAGTTGGTAGCTAGGCTATTGGCGTTTGGACCAAAAATTGCCGTCAATGTAATGACGGCAAAGAATCGGCTCAGAAACTAATTATTGTTTATTGAGATAATTGAGCGTATCGCGAATTGCGTCGGCAATGGTTAGCTCGGTATGCCAACCTAATTCGGCATTTGCTTTAGATGGGTCGGCCCAGCATTCTGGGAGATCGCCACTGCGGCGAGGGGCGATGTTAGTATTTAACTTTTTGCCGCTTGCTTCTTCAAATGCGGCTATGATTTCTTTGACGGAAGTAGGTAGTCCGGTGCCAAGATTATAGATAGAGATACCTGGTTTTGAGTGCTCGAGGCTAGCAATGTGACCGCGAGCTAAGTCGACAACATGAATATAGTCGCGGCGGGCGGTGCCGTCCGGCGTGTCGTAATCGTCGCCGAAGATGTTGAGTGCTGGTATTTCGCCGGTGTAGGTGCGCATGACGACTGGCATGAGATTATTAGGGATGCCATTCGGATCTTCGCCAAGTAAACCAGATGGATGTGCGCCGACAGGATTGAAGTAGCGCAAGATAGTTGCGCAGAAATTCGGGTTAGTATTAGCATAATCTTTTAGAATTTCTTCGATAAAATATTTAGTGCGACCGTACGGGTTAGTGAGTTTTGTGCCGGTCTGCATTGTTTCGACGCATTTTGGCGAGTCTTGTTCGCCATAGACGGTGGCAGAAGATGAGAAAATGAAGTCAGTTGGCTTGTCGGTGCGAACTAGGCGGAGCAAGTTGATAGTGCTCTGAATGTTATTTTCATAATATTCGAGCGGTTTTTCGACAGACTCGCCTACGGCCTTTAGGCCGGCGAAGTGGATAATAATGTCGTAGTCGTTTTTCTCGAAGAGTGATTTGAGCAGTTCGAAATCAAGCAAATCGCCTTTAATAAAGTTTGGCTTCTTCCCTGCTATCTCGGCGATTAGGTCGACGACGTGTTCTTTACTGTTTGAGAGATTGTCGATAATATCAATGGAATAGTCTGGGTTCTTAAGTAATTCAACGACGGTATGTGAGCCAATATAGCCAGTACCGCCGGTCACTAAAATCTTTTTCATGGTGATATTATAGCGTATTTAAGATAAGAGTTCGACCCAGAGTGGAATGACTTTTTTGGCAGAGTAGTTTAGGGATAGTTCGTGCGATTTTTGAGAGAGAGGTTTTTTGTCGGTTGTCTTGGTGTATGCGAGGATTTTTTGGGCAAAATCGGTAATATTGTTTTGCTCGGCGAATAGGATGGTATTCGAGCCATGGTCAATTTCGCGTAGCGATGGGATATCGAAACTGATGATGGGAACGCCATTGGATAAAGCTTCAAGCGTAACCATAGGAAAGGCTTCGTTATGAGAGGACATGATGTAGCCGGAACATGCATGGAGTTTAGCTTGGACCTCATTTGTGAATGGCTTAATTTCAATAAGCTTGGAGATGTCGTATTGCTTGATGAGGGATTCGAGTTTGGTTTTCTCGTCGCCGTCTCCATAGATTGAGATGTGCCATGGGGTAAAATTGTCCTTAATCAGATTAATGGCTTCAATAATGCGATCGTATCCTTTTTCAGGAGCAAAACGGCCAATGGCAATAAGCTCTTTGTTTTTGAGTGGGGCGAGAGTTTTTGGATAATCTGTAATGATGTTTGGTATGACGGCGAGATTTTTAAAACCATAGCGCTGATAAATCTTTTTGGCGCGGTCAGTAAGAACTACGACTTTGTCGGCACGGCGGTAGTAGAAAGCGTTGAGTGCTTTGCGGGCTTTAGTATAGTACTCCCATGCGGCATGGTCTGTGCAAATTATTTTCCCATGGTAGAGACTTTTTTGTTGCAAAACCGGTACGGCGATTGGTGAGTGGCAGGTAATAATAATATCGCTTTTGGCGTCTTCGGTTTTAAGGAAGTTACCAATGAAATGTTTGAGTTTTTTGCGATTGAGCATTTCGGATTCCGGATAGTCGAGATGTTCAACGGTGATATTTTTCGAAAGTTCAAAATAGGGCTGGCCGGAAGTAGTGTTTAGGGATGCGATTTTGAGCCGAAAGCCTTCTTTTTGGAGAAGGTTTGAGACGTTACAGACGACGCGCTCGATGCCGCCGACCTGAGTAATGTTGTTGATGAGCCAAGTAATCCTCTTTGCCATGGTTATATTATACCGTAGTCGGCGATTGCGGCGGATGGTGTAGAATGAAGGTATGGGTATAAAAGAGAAAATTCCGTTTTATGATTCGGCCGTTATTCCCTATCACGTAGGTAAGGCGGCGCTATTTGGAGCTTTAAAGGGCTTTCCGGCAAAGCGAATGAAGATTATTGGCGTAACTGGCACGAATGGCAAGACGACGACGTCGTTTATGATTTGGAAAATGCTAAATGAAGCTGGGCGAAAAGCTGGCGTAATGACGACGGTTGGTTGGGGTGTAGATGAGATCCATGAGCAAATGGAGCATATGACGACCGTTGATGTGCGGCTTTTGAATGAGCGAATCAAGAAAATAGCGGATGCTGGGGCGGAATATCTTGTGTTAGAGTTAACGAGCCATGCATTAGCACAGCATCGTGATTTGGGCGTGCAGATCGACATAGCAGTGATGACGAATGTGACGCACGAGCATCTAGACTATCATAAGACGTTTGAGCGTTATCGTGATGCAAAGAGGAAACTGTTCAAGAAGGCGCGCTACGGCGTAATAAATGCAGATGATCCTTCGGCAGGATATTTCGAAAGTGATGTCGAGAAATATATCACATATGGTATAAAATATGGCGATTTGCGGGCGGAGAAAGTAAAATTACGCCCAGATGGTGTAGAGTACTCGTTATCGGATGGCTTGAAAGTGAAGACGCGAATAGCGGGTAAGTTTAATGTTTCTAATTCCCTCGCCTGCGTGGCGGTTGGGCGACGTTTGGGGCTTTCAGACAAGGAGATTACGGATGGCATTTATGCGCTAACTGAAGTTGAAGGGCGTATGGTGAAGATTGATGAGGGGCAGAGCTTTACTGCGATTATGGACTATGCGCATACGCCGGACGCATTTGAGAAGCTCTTGCCGGACATGAAGAAAGCGACCGAAGGGAGATTGATTGTAATGTTCGGTTCGGCGGGTGGACGACGTGACCCGTCAAAGCGTAAGCCGATGGGCGAAATCGCCGGAAAGTATGCCGATGTGGTGGTTTTGACCGAAGAAGATGATCGTGATACTCCTGGCGAGGAGATTCTTGAGATGATTGCTGAGGGAGCGCGAGAGAGCGGCAAGAAGGATGATAAAGATTTATTCAAAGTGCTTGATCGTCCGAAAGCGATTTTGGAATGCTGCAAGATGGCAAAAAAAGGCGATACGGTACTCTTCTTGGGTAAAGGCAATGAAAAGACAATCGAGCGGGCAGATGGCGCGCATGCGTATTATGAGCTTGATGAGATTAAGAAAGCACTAAAGAAAATCGCCTAAATATGGGAGTATATCCTCGTTGGAGACGGCGGGGATTTTTTGTTAGTTGAACCAAAGGCTAACGCAGCGGATGTAGCCGCCGCCCTTTTTTAGTTCAGTGACGTCTGGCGTGAAGCAGGTTAGGCCGCGCTTTTCTAATTCGGTTTGGAGTTTTGGCGCTTTGTTTGACATGACTGCGTGCTTGCCGGTGCTGACCATATTACAGGCGAAGCCTTTTACGCACTCCTCATAATCGACGATAATCTTGTCGAGGCCGTTTAGCCGTTCGAGCTTTGCATCAGATTCGTCGTCGAGAGCGTCTGGGCAGTAGGCAATAGTATGGTCGTCAATAATAGCGAGCGCGAGGTCGAGGTCGTACCAGAAGCTATCGGCGTGATTTGTGACTGGATTAACATGCTCGGTGCCGTCTGGATTTAGCTGTGGTTTAGCGTGAAGCTGAATAAGCTGAAGGCCTAATGTTTTGGCGGCGAATTCTTGTGCGGTCGGGTCGGAGCGGTAGCCGCTGCCGGCAAAAAGATAGCTGCCGCAGCGAAGTGAGTCGCCCTGCCCTGAGAAGAGATAGTCGCCTGGGACCGTGACGCAATGGATGCCGAGCTTTTCGAGTTGCTCTTTTGCGTATGGTTCTTCCGCCTGGCGGGCTTTTGGGAGTCGAGACATGACGGCTATACCATCTTTAACTAGGGCCCAGTTGGCGGTATAGACGCCATCTTGGCAGTTTTCTGGTGGAGCGACTTTGATAATCTCGATGCCAGCCTGTTTGAAGCAAGATATGATTTCGTTATGTTCGGCGATGGCTTTCTTAATATCGATGCCCTTTTTGGCGTAGTAGGGGTTTATTTCGTAATCGTCGGCAAAAAAATCTGCACCCGAGACGAGGAGTTTTTGGTTGATCATTTCGTTTCTTTTGTTTCGGTTGGTTCGTAATTGGCGATGCCGTCGACGATAGTGTCGGAGCGGAATCCGATTGCAAAAGCAGCAGTAGCAGCAGCGGCCATGTAATATGCAACGGATGGGTCGGTCAGGTATGTAGCGACATCAAAACGTTCGCCATTATAAACAAGGATGGCTTCGGCGCCATGCTTGTAGATTTTACCTGGCATAACTTTGAGGTCGGCTGATGAACTAGTGCCGTAAGAGAAAGTGGCGGTTTTGCTAGGAAATTCGACGAAGATGCGATAGTTTGCGTCATCGCGGTTAAGAATACTGAAGTCTGGTTTTGTATTGAATAAGATGGATTTGGCATTGTCAGACTCGGCGCCAGTAACGGCGGAGTCACTGAGGCTATCGGTAATGATAGCGATATGAATCGGCATACCATAAAAGAGATGATTGGCGAGCGCAGCGTCATCGGCGGAAACTACGGCGTAATCGGTGCCGGTCTTCCAGATTTTGTAGAGCTGCTTGTAGAGGTTAGAAGTTGATTTTGGATTAATAATAAGACCCGCACGTGAGTCGCGAGTTTTAATGATTTCTTGCATGAAGTGTGCAGTAATATCCCGCCCATTAGTGCCAGTAATCACAATAATCTTTAAATCTTTTGCAGGGTTGCTGTAGTAAGTTTTAAAGAATTTGACTTTGGCTTTTTGTAGTTTTGATGTGAGTCCGGATTTTTTCTGCTGTGCTGCCATATAAAAATAGTATATCATCTCTTGAGAAAATGTGCTATAATATCGTTTATCACGCGTGAGCGCGACGTTCGTTTAATCTTTGAACGGTGGAAGTATACGTCCTTTGGGCGTTTTGTCTGTATTTAGATACAGTGAGATACTCACTGGCGTATATTAATCCACATTTTGTATATATGTGCCCGTAGCTCAGTTGGATA
>CAMHRH010000024.1 GCA_946187605.1 uncultured Candidatus Saccharibacteria bacterium | reverse complement strand
TTGATGGTCATGTAGCTCAGTTGGTAGAGCAGCGGCCTGAAGAGCCGCGTGTCGCTGGTTCAAGTCCAGCCGTGACCACCAAACCATATTATGGCAGCCCATCTGGGCTTTTTTTGTTGCTAGCGTGCGATTGTTCTATTTTTTGTGTTTTAGGAAACGCCTGCTTGCAATTATAATCGTCAGCGTAGCTGAAGATATGATGAATAGGCTGACATAATTAATTATTATATCGACCGTCTTTGGCGTTGTAGCCTCGTCTTGAGGTGTTTCGTCTGTTTGTTGCGAGTCGTCTGGATTCGGGTTGTCTTCTGGAGGAGTTGGCATCTCATCATCGTTGCCGTTGTTCTTTACCTTGAATGTAGTGCTGGCAATGTAGTCTTTATCTACGAGCGTATAGTGGTTGTCTGCAATTGCGCCAATAATTTTTGCGGTGTTTGTATAGGTCTCTTCTTCGTCATTCTGGGCGACGTATTTTGCTTTTATGGTTACGGTCGAGCCTGGTGCTATTTCTGATATTCTAACCAATTTATTACTGATTAGTTCGTAGCCTTCATGAGAAATGAATGTTGAATTGTCGGTATTTTCTATGACGACGTCCTTTATGGCGAACGTTGCATTGTTTGTGACTGTTATATCGAATAATACTTCTTCGTTTTCTTTGTAATGATCTTTTGGATTAGTTATAACTATGGCGATAGATGGCTCGAATTTTCCATATGATACTCCCCATTCGCCATATATATCTACGTCGTGGTCTGGCATTGTAAACGGATTTGATTCGTACCAGCCTAAGAAATAGTGATCTGGTTCTGATGACGATACGGTTGGCAGATTGACTTTCTCTCCCGGGCGATGTTGTTCGTCGGCGGGAATTATTGCATCTGCGTCGGACGGTTTGGCGGTGTCATAGAAATGATAGCGAATTGTATATTGAACTAGTTCGAATTTGCCAGTGAAAGCGACGTCTTTGTCGGCGATTTTGAACATGTTTTCCGTGTCGACGGTTGCGTCTTCGGTTGTCCAGCCCAAGAAACGATAACCATTGAACATATCGCCATTTTTGAGTGAGTCTACTTCGACATTCTCGCCTGAATAATATTGTTTGTTTTCGGGCGCAATATATCCATTCGGTTTGTCTCCGTCAATATTATAAGAGACCGTATATTTTTGTTGTTCCGTGAAGCTACCTTTTAATACGATGTCTTGATTTGGCATCACGAAGCTGCGGTTATTAATTATTACATCGTCGCTGGACCAACCGCTAAAAATGTAGCCTACAGTGGCGGAATCTGCGATTAGATTAATGGTTGTGCCCGCGGCATAGTGTTGTGCCTCTGGTAATTTTGGCGCATTGGCAGGAACCTCGCCGTCATATTCGTATCTAACGGAAAAAGTGGCTAAGTCGTTTTTGCCCATAAATACATGCACTGTATTCGAGAAAATAGATTGAATATCATCGACTGCATTGGCGGTATTGTAAAAGTCGCGTCTAGTTTCTACTGTAGGGGTGTTTGGGTCGTCGATGGATGGTGTGCGGGTTTTGATGCCGACTACGACTTCGCAGCCAGCTTGAAGGCTTTTGACTGCAAAATTTACAGTTCGGTTGGAGTCGTCGTAATGGAGGCCATGGTAATGACAGTTACCATTTTCATCGCAAATAGTTTCGCTGACTGGATCTTCTGGCGTATCGTCTACGACTCTACCTAGACAGTCTTCTCCGTCGGCTCGTCCTTTTGCGCCAATACTGCCATCGCTTGTTGACACGAAGCCCTCGAAAGCCAATCCGTCTGGTAATGCGTCGGACACGTTTATCGTGTTGCTATTTTTTTGGATTGATAGTGAGTCGCTGGATTCGATGCCTTCGGTATTTTTGGCGTCATATTTGACGTTTAAATAATAAGTTAGCGGGCTATGCTCTTCGACCTCGGTGCCATTGTCGATACTTGTGGCATATACAGCGAAAGATGTGAGCAGTACAGTCGACATTATTAGGAATGAAGCTATGCGTATGCGAATAATTTTTTTCATTATTCATCCTCCTTCACGATATATGGCGTAGCTGAACTACCATCGCCACTGATGTATTGAATTCCGGGTTTAAGGGAGACTACTGGCTGGATTTTCAGCTGAGTAGTAGTCAGAGATGAACTATACGATCCGCCTCCCGAGGCATTTGGCGAGTAGCCACTATATCTATAGGATGCGGAAATAAGGTAGTTATATGTAGTTGTCCCGGTTGTCGCCGCATTTGTGTAATCCTTACCGTTCAGAACGCCGACTGGGTATTTAATCTTAGCTAGGTCGTTGCTTATGGAGAAGCGATCGGTCTGGTATTGACAGAAAATGCTGGCTCGTCCGAATTTGCTCGATGTTCCGGACGTCTCACCTGTTGGGCTGAATTGCTTTAAGTCTTCAATTGTGCGGTCATAGCAGAATACAGTATCTTCTAGTAGGTTTTGTTTGCTGGCTAGATTATTCTCGAACCAATTTTCTAGATTTGTCTTTAGAAGTGAATCCTTTTGGTTTACGTCTTGGGCGTAAAGAACTTTTGATATTGCGTCGATTGGCTCTAGCTCGCCGCCTTCGAGTATCATGTATGAATTCGCGTTGGTAGGATTGCCGCTGTAATACCAAGAGTAGAATCGCACGGTTTCGCATTCGGTATCAATACTGTTGCCGCATGTATAATGATGTGTTTTGTCTGGATATGTTTGATATGCTGGATTGACGAGTGTGTATTTTCCGTCATTATACGTAACGCTTTCGGCGAATTTCATTCCATTCGGGTTTTCGCGATATTGAGTCAATGATGAGTCTTTATACATGTAGCCAACGCTAGATAGTGATAAATCACTACTATTTGCGTAAGCGCTTTGGAATGCATAGTTATTACTGCTCGTTGCGGTACAGGCGCCATTGTCTGGAACGCCGTTATAGATAATTTTGATGCCTCCAGTCTGAGTAGTGCGCATCATTAACCAGCACATATTGTTGAAGATGATGTGGTTCTTGGTACCAGTTTTGGCCTCATTGCCATGATATATGTATACGGGTTCGTTTGAATCGGTTAACGTATCTGAGACCGGATCGGTGTATTTATAGCCTTGGCCAGTAGTAGTGTCGCCTAGGACTATGTTGTATAGATGATTGCCTTCGATTGGCGTCCATTTTGCGTAGTATGTTTTGTCCGAATCTGGAACGGTTTCTGCGGTTATTTTTTGCCCTCCTTCCTCTAGGCTATCATACCATCCGACGAAGTTGTGGCCCAAGCGACTAACGTTTGGCAATTCGCCGATGGCTGAGCCGCTTGTTATGATTCGGCTTTGATCTGCTTCGTTGATTTCGCCATAGTTTGGCTTAAATATAACATGTATACGATTATTAGAAAGACTGACTGTATATGGACTGCTTGACGAACCATCTCCGGACGATGCGATTGTGTCTTGATGTAGCGTAATTACAGGCCTCAACAAAGCCGAGTCGTCGGTTTCTACCGAGTATACTGCGTTTATTCGCGAATTGCCATAAGTAGTCATGGAAGGTGTGAAATATGACTCTGAGCCGATTGGCGTTAATGTGTGATATGTATTGCTGGATCCGAGATATTTTGCGATTTTTTTGGCTTCTGCCGATGTTATTTCTGCTTCTGGCGCGGAAATGAGGCCAATTGGGTAGTTTAATTTAGCTTTCTGATTATTGACTGAAAAACTATCGATTTCGCGCGCGCATTTGATGTCGGTGTTTGTGCGGCCGACAAATTTGGCCATTTTCTTTAGATTGCCGCCATTCGGATTAAGACCGTTGAGTGCCTCTATTCGCCTATCGTTGCAATATGTCGAGTCGATTATGAAGCTGCTATAATCCGTGAGATTATCTTTGTACCATTTTTCCAAGTTTTCCTTGATAGTTGAATCGTTGCTATTGACGTTTTCGGCATCGAACATGTTGTAGACTGCGTCATTAATGGACTCTCCGTTTGTGAGGGTAATATACATACTGTGATAATATTTGTCGTTCAAGCTATAAGCCGTAGATTTTGTGTCGTACCATATGTAATATCGAATTGTCTCACAGATAGTGCCGCTGTTTCCGCATGAATAATGATGATTATTGTCTAGGGTAGTTGTTGCGTCCGTTAGGGTATATTTACCATTCGCATAAGTGAAGCTTTTGCCGAATTTAGTCGACGCTGATGGGTCGAATTCTTTCGTAATGAGATAATTTGCGTTTGACATATATCCGACGTCGGAGGTCGTCGAATGGTAGAAATCTCCGTGATTTGAGAATATGCTTTTCGGTGTGTTTTCCTTGTAATATTCTGCGCACGTGCCATTCGTTGGTGAACCATTGTATATTATGCGTACTCCGCCGTCCGATGTAGTGCGATACATCTTCCAACAGTAGCCGGCGAATATGATGTTATTGTTCGGATTATCTACATTGTAATAGTAGACATCGGAATCGTTGTTATCTGCAAATGAATCTGCTGCTTCTTTTTCATATTTTGTTGACATATAGTCTGACATGTCGCCGCGAATGATAGCGTAAAGTGAGTTATCGTCTCTTGACCAATGAGCATAATATGTAATGTCGCCTTCAGGAATAGTATCTCTGTCTACTTTGTCTCCGCTTTCCGTAAACCAACCATCGAGAATAAAGCCGTTTTTGCTGGAGGTTGGTAGCTCCCCGACGCTTTGGCCTGGTAATACGAGGCGATACGATTCGCTAATGCTGCCGTTGTTGTAGATGAAGGTAATGACGTGTTTTCGGGTTTGAGTTACTATATATGGCGTTTCTTTAGTGCCGTTGCCGTCTGTATAGATAGTGCCCGGCATGAGCGAGACTACTGGTCTAACATCGTTTGTGCTACCTGAGCCAAGAATACGTTCATTCGAGTCGTATGAGTAGACGTATTTATACATAGAAATACCGCCTGAACCGTTGCCGTATGGATCCATAAGATAATAAGAACGTCCCGAATTGAGGTAATTGTTTTTCTCTTCCGTGCTCCTGTCTTGAGCTAGGGCGACCTCATTGTTTGTAAGCAGACCGACTCTATAATTTGTCTTTGCTTTCGGGTTGTTTGTGGTGAATTTGTCTGTTTCGTTTTGGCATTCGAGTGATGGTTTGCTTTCGTCAAATGTTCCGAGGCGGAAGGTGTTTGATAAGCTTCCTTCTGGTGCATTTTCGTCCCAAACTGTGTTTGTGATTCTTAGGGTCCTATCCGAACAATACACATTGTCTTCAAGGTAGTCATTAAATCCGGACAAATTATTGGCGAACCAATCTTCGAGTTGGGTTTTTCTAGTCGATGAAACTTGGTTAACGTCTTCTGCTGTGAATTGCGCGATTAGGGCGTCTCTAGGCGTCTGTCCGTCTGCGAGATATATATACCAAGCGTGGACGTATCCTGCATTCTTCTCTACTCTGTAATAGAAGCGTACTTTTTCGCAGCTAGTGCTTTTGTTACCACAAGAATAAAGATGCTGCTCGTTCATAGTGTTTGAGGTGTCTGATAAGATGTATTTTTCGCCATCCCACTCCGCTTTGCCGGCATAATACATTGAAGTAGAAGTTGTCCCATATTCATGGATTGGCTTGTAGTTTACGGAGACATCGGCGGCTGGATGCATATATCCAATATCCCCGAACGGTTCGGAGTTTCCGTTAATGACGTATGAGCTAGGGGAGTAGGCGGCGCTATCTCTTCCTGTATTATTGCATTGGCCTTCGGCGTCAGGGAGGCCATTGTATAAAATCTTTGTTCCGCCAGTAGAAGTTGTTCGTACGATGAGCCAGCACATGTTAGCAAAGATAAGATTATTATTTAAATTGCCGCCTTGATAGTAGTAAACTGCGTTATCGCCAGAACCGTCTAGAGAATCGTCGGCTTTGCCCTCATATAATTTTGCGCCGAAATTACGATTATAATCAATTCGAGCGATGGAATAGACTTCATTGTTGTTTTCATTTACGACGCCGTCCATTGATTTTGAGATTGAAAGTTTTGACCATTCGGCGCGAATTGCAACATCGTAATCTGGCATGACGAACATGTCGTCATTGATTTTTTGTACATCGTCGATGATAGTCCAGCCTCTAAAGGCGTAGTTCTCGCAAATCGGCGTTTCGTTTGAGATGGTCACGTTTGAATAAACTGGGTGTTTTTCGGTCTTTGTCGCAATACTGCAATCGCCTGGCGCATTGTAGTCGTATGATATGGCATAGTTATATTTTAGGTTTGGCGTATTGTCTGTGGCGACATTATCTTCTTCTTCGCCATCGAGGATGTAATCGATTGTTTCGCTTTTGTTGGTCGGATAATAATCTATATCTGGAGTATATCCATCCTTGAATTTGATTGGAATCGTGATTTCGCGAACCTGGCCTGAATAATCGCCGTCTATATTCCACTTAACTTTTTGCGTTCCGTTGCTGTCGTCAACTTCGGTAGTGCCCTTTGTTGCTGTGATTTCCTTACTACCATCAAGAGAAAAATAGTCAGTATTTATCGTGTCGGAGATTTGTAATTTTTCGTATGGATATGTAATTTTAGTGGCGTCGAACAGGACGTTATTTAGAGAATTAATGTCGGCAACCCATTGCATGTCGGTCGTATCGATAAGAGGCTGTTGGATTCGTGCGCCCATTTCGTACTGAATGCCATTCAGATGGATGTATGGATGTTTGGTTTTGATCACCTTATAAGTCGCTACTTCATTTGGTGTGTCGACGTTTGGAAAGCCGTCCGTCAAGAACAATGCGATTAATTCTCGATCGTCTTGCTTCTGATAATTCTCGATTATTGTATCTAGGTTTTTTAGTGGAGCATTGTAGTTTGTCTCGCCGACAGCATAGGCGTCATTTATGTAATTTATGAGCTCGGTCTTATCATTAGTGAAATCATGAACTATTCTTGATTCGGTGCTATATGATATGAGGGCGATGGTATTTTCGGGGTTATTTAATACATCGTCGATTAATTCGATTGAATCGTGCTTTAGTTTTTCAATTTTATTGCCTTCCATGCTCCCGGAAATGTCGAGAATTAAGACGATGTCGCGTTTTAGGGCGTCGCGAGTTTTCTGTTTACTTGTCAATTTGAGCGTAACTTCTGCTGTTGTGTTTGAAGTCCACTTCGCGCTCTTATCGATGCGCCACGACCCTGCCTCTTGATTGCTGTATCCGAGGCTTTCGATGTCGATACTTGGGATAAGATTGGGATCTTGTTCGCTAGGATGAGTATGAGTAGTGGCTTTTCCCGTTATGCTGTAGTGGACTGAATTATTAATGGAATTAAAAACAATAACACCAAGTATGGCGACTGGTATGCATAAAGTTATAAGAAAAATATACTTTTTCTTCATTTACACTCCACTTTTCTTAATAACAATTATAGTTATGCTAAAAATAAAATGCAAATGTTTTTAAAGATTCGACGCGGCGTCGATCGTATTCTTCTGGTGTAAGCAGCATGTTGCTGTTCATGTCGGTTATGGGGATGTAGAAATTATTCATTTCTGGTTCCTTTATATCGTCGTGATGAAAAATGCCCGGTTAATACCGGGCATTTGAGTTTTTTGAGGTCAATAGTCGCCTTTTAGCCAATCTTTAAATCTCCAAATGCGTTGACGCAAGGTGAGCTTCTGGTGCTCGTCGTTTGTGTCGTTATGCATACTTGGATCAACTCCATTGTCGCTTAAGGCATGCATCGTGTAGAGAGTGGTGCCTCTCTGACCTTCAAAAGGTGCGTGGCTACCGCCGTTTGGGTTGCCATATGGGCCTCCTCCGAGGCCGTAAGGTCCTCCGCCGCGGAATCCGTCTGACATATCATCCCCTCCTTTGCTAGGCCTGGTTGATTTTGCGGTTATTCATGTTGTAGCATATTTCTGATTTTTTATCCAGTGCGCGTGCAACGGATATAGATACGTGGTAAAATATAGCAAAGAAGAGTTATTTGGATATGGATGAAAAAATATTTGAATTGATTTCCGATGAGGAGCGTCGCCAGGGCGAGGGGCTTGAATTGATTCCTAGTGAGAACTATGTGTCGTCGCAGATTCTACGTGCGATGGGCTCGATTTTGACGAATAAGTATTCTGAGGGATATCCAAATTTCGAAGGACTTGATGGCTCTGATTTGAAGGCGATCCGTGAAACTTCTGTAGATAACTATCGCTATTATGGCGGCCAGGAGAATATCGATAAAATTGAGCGTTTAGCGATATCGCGCGCGCGTCGTCTCTTTCACGCTGATCATGCTAACGTACAACCACATTCTGGCGCGCAGGCAAACAATGCTGTTTATAATGCATGGCTAAAGCCTGGTGATACTGTGTTAGGGATGGATTTGGGGCATGGCGGTCATTTGACGCATGGTGCGGCTGTTACACAGAGTGCAAAGATTTATAATTTCGTCTCTTATGGGACTAACCCTGAAACGGGTGACCTAGATTATGATGAGATTGAGCGTCTTGCGAAGGAATATAAGCCGAAGATTATCTTGGTTGGTTATTCGGCCTTTATGAAGATTCCAGATTTTGATCGCATTGCTGCGATTGGTTCGCAATTGTCTGGTTGCATGCTGATGGCAGACATGGCGCATGTGGCAGGTTTGATTGCTGGTGGCGTGCATCCGAATCCGCTTGACCATGGTTTTCATGTCATGACAACGACGACTCATAAAACTTTGCGTGGCCCACGCGGCGGTTTGATTTTGTCGAAGGGGGTCGTGAGCAACCCATTAAAAAAAGTTGGGCATTCGCTTGAGAATCTACCGACCCTTATTGATCGTTCAGTCTTCCCTGGCACGCAAGGCGGACCGCTTATGAATATGATAGCGGCAAAGGCGGTTTGTTTTTATGAGGCATTGCAGCCAGACTTCAAGCGCTATGCGAAGCAGGTTACGAAGAACGCTAAGACATTAGCTAATGAATTAAAGGATTGTGGTTTTAAGCTAGTTGGCGACGGTACGGATAATCATCTGATTCTGATAAATACGATGGAGACCTGCGGCGTTGACGGTAAGACTTTTGAGAAGCTTTGCGATCGATGCGGATTAACTTTGAATGCAAATGCAATTCCGAACGACCAGCGAAAGCGTTTTTCGCCGTCGGGCGTGCGCCTAGGTACGGCGGCGGTTACGACGCGTGGTATGGGCGAGAATGAAATGAAGATGATTGCTACGTGCCTGAACGCGATTGCGGACTTTTGTCCGGCGCGCAACAATGGTGAGTGGCAGAATATTGAGATTATGGGCAAAGTTATTGTGGAGCTACGCGAGGCGGTGCGTTATCTTGGGCGTAAGTTTCCAATGCCGACCGGTAGTATAGTTATTAATTAAAAAGGAGTCTCACTGGGAGACTCATGGATTATCGTTTAAGTTGAAAAGTTTTTACCAATAAAAAAGGGGCCCCTGGATGGAGCCCCGAGCTCGTTAGAAGGGGGCGGGAATGTCGCCGCTATTTCCTCCCTCCGGCTGGATGCCGCCGGTTTCCACAGGTGACGGATTCTCGATGATGACCTGATCGAGGGGCGGGCGAGCGTTCTCGTTCTTTGCGCTGGCGTTGCTGTCGAAGAAGCCTCCTACGTAGAAGGCCAGCAGGAAGAATAAAATTGTCGGTATCGCAATTACTGAAATCGCGGCGACGTAGAAAAGCGTGCTGTTCTTCTTCTTCATAATAAATATAGCCTGCCGGGGTCTTCAGGCTTCCTCCAATAAGATGTTTCCCGGATTTTTGCCTGTAGCACCATTTAACT
>CAMHRH010000023.1 GCA_946187605.1 uncultured Candidatus Saccharibacteria bacterium | reverse complement strand
GTATTACTGGGGTGTACTTGGGTGGCGGTAGAGGTATTGAGGGCGAATAGAAACTAATTAATGGTAAGTCTTTAGTATTTACTTATTGCTCGGTTATGTATGTGGTTTCGTCTGGGCCATGTTTATGTATAGTCGTAAAATATACATTGTGCGACATTGGAAATATTGCGAAAAGCTGAGTATACACTCATCTCGTTTTTGCTTAATTTTTAGGCTCCTGGCTAGTAATTGTTGTATTTGCTGCCTATTTTGCGCTCCAATGCGCTTCTGCTTGTTTAGACGTATATTTTTACGTCTAATATAGTTCTTTGTGTCCTCGGGCCGCGTATGGCTTATTTTTGCAGGATGGCTTCCCCGGATTTTTAAAATGCTTAGAAGCGCTAGGTTTTTGGCATAAAACGATGTCAGTCGGTTATTGATAACAGGGGTAGAATAGGGGATTAACAGGGGTGAGAATAGGGTATAGTGCATGAATTGTAGCTTGGTGCTCGGAAGTGTTCATTACTTCCCTGTTCGGTTTTTGTTCTTATGAATATATAAAAAATGCCCGCCAATTAAGGCGGGCGTATATGAAGGAACGGCTGCGTTTTAGGCAGCTTAGCGTATGATCAGGCTATATTTTGATATGTTTGTCTGGCTGCGGCTAGATTCCACCATCTTTCGGGGAGCGCGTAGCACCAATTTTCATCGAGTATTTCTGCATTGCTAGTAAACTGATGAATGAAAACCTCGTATTCTTTCCAAGGTAGTGGCGACTCGAACTTTCCGGTGTCGAATTCGGCAACCCAGAGCCCATAATCCTTATCGTGAATTTCTTGGAGCTTCTGGTTATCGCGATTGCTATCGATTAGGCCACGATTTGTGTAGAGAATAGGTTTAACGTTAGTTAGGTGTTCAAACTCTTCGAGCCATTCGAGGCACCAGTCCGGTGATAGACTAGGGTCGTCTTCGTGGTCTAGTACTACAATCCCGTATCCGATATAGTCCTCGATTTGCTGAGCACACCATTGGGCATACTCGGTAGCATTGTATGAGTCAACGGTGAGTCTATTCGTAAAGAAGTAGAATCCGGTGAGTTTTTTCTGTTGGATTACTTTTTCTGTTACAGACTTCCAGTCGTAAGAGATTTCTTTACCGGCTGCGACTTTGACAATAACAAATGCGTCGTCGTCGCGTCCTTCAATCAACTCGTCAAACTGGCCGTCTTGATATTGCGAAACGTCAATTCCCTGCATGCGTGTTCGCTCGTAATCGAATTTGCTTCTAGCTCTCTCGGTTGATTCGAGCATATATTCGCGCAGTCGATTATCTGAAATGCTGTCACATAGCTTAAGAAAGGCGTCGTCATCGGGTTGTACGGTGGCAGTATTAGGCTCGTCGATGGATTGCGTGTCGACATCTTGTTTGCTAGTAGATTGTGTATCGTCGGTCATGCTAATGGGGGTCAGGTCAACGTTATCCTCCGTTAGTGATGGAATTGACGGTTGGGCTACTTGCTGAATTGTCGTGGGTGCAGCACATCTGCAAGCAATGACGGTCATCATAAAGACAATAATTATGGTCGCAAAATAAATTGACGACAGTAATTTGCTTTGCAGGATCTGAATCAGGCCATCCCTGAGCTTAGTGGTAGTTCTAGATGCTCTTCTCATAAGTATTCTTTCCTTCCCTGATATATAACTAAAAAAATGAAAAGCGAATGAGATTGGTTTAGCTTTTTACATCCAAAAGACTTCCTTTCCTTTTTGAAACGATATATTAAAGGCGAATGGGTTGTTTTATCGAATGGCAACATCCTTTCTTTAGATTTGGTATGTTAAGGGGCGAATGCAAGCAGCCAAACGAGCTGCATCTGATATATTACAATATTTTTTAGCGAATGTCAATACTATATATTCGCATTCATGTAAGTCTGGCGTTAAGTAGCTTATGGTGGGCGGTTTTGGGAGCTATGGTGGTATAATGTAAGAAAGCATATGAAGAAAAAGTGGATAAATGTCGTCATTATTTTGGTGATAACCGTCGGCTTTTTGTGGTGGTCGCTTAAGGACAACTTTAATGAGGTAGTAGGCACCTTGTTGGCGTCGAATATTGGCTGGATTCTTGTTTCCCTACTTGCTTTCTTTGTTTATCTTATCTTTGATACCTTATCTACTTATGGAATTATTAAGATCTATAAAAAAGATATAACCTTTCGCTTTGTTCTATATTTAGGTATTATCAACAAGTTCTTTTGCGGCATAACTCCGTTATCTAGTGGTGGGCAGCCGATGCAGATATATGAGCTAAAGAAGAAGGGCGTGCCAGTATCTACGGGCGTAAATATTGAAGTACAGGCGTATATGATGTTCCAGATTGCGATGATGATACTGGCGATCTTGAGTGTCATTTTTGATCAGATTTTTCACTTTTTTGAATACGTGCCAGTGCTTCAGAGTATGATGATTGCGGGCTTCGTAATAAATCTCGTTATCTTGCTGGCATTATTATTTATTAGCTTTTCTAAGAATTTCAATAAGACGGTAGTGCGCGGTGTTATCAATGCGCTTGCAAAGGTTGGCTTGGTTCGCAATAAGAAGGCAAAGATTGAGAAGTGGAATGCGGCATGCAAGAATTACTATGAGAATGGTCGCGAGCTATTGAGGAATAAAAGGGTGTTTGCTAGAGGGGTTTGTTATCAGTTGCTAGCACTCATTATTTATTATCTGTTGCCGATCTTGATTGCCTTTGCGATTGGCTGTGCAGATAATCTTGATGTTATTAATACCTTCACGGCAAGCTCGTATGTGTTTGTGATGGGCTGCTATGTACCGATTCCGGGAGCTTCTGGCGGTATGGAGGCTGGCTTTATGGGCTTCTTCGGGAACTTCGTCGAGGGAGCGGCGCTCAATGTATTTGTGTTGATTTGGCGCGCAATTACTTATTACTTGCCAATGATTGCTGGTGCAATTGCTTTCAATGTGCATAACGGGAGAGGGGCGATTGAAGAAGCCGAAAAGCTATCTAAGGCGAGCAGTAAATAAGGATATCCGTTTATAGGATATCCTCGCAGATGATATTGTCGCAATATTTTAGGGCTTCTTGGCTGTCTTTGACGCTACGTACGGTCCAGCCTAGAATAGGCATTCCTTGCTGGCGATATTTCTCGACGTGTTTATTCGGAAGTGAATCGAAAGCGTAACTAATAAAATCTGGCTTCGATATTGAAAAGAGCCGTAAATCTCGGAGCAGGCCTTTAGCGAAGCGGGAAACGTTTTTGTCTTTTTTGAAGTCGCTAGAAAGTTGTCCGCGCGGAGTTCTTGGCGCGGCTTTTTTGAGATAACGGATAGAGAGTGGATTGAAGCTCTGAAGGGCATATCTGCCTTTGTAAGCTTTTAGGATTTTTAGAGTGGCGTCTTCTAGCTTCCCTGCTGGGCGATCGTATTTGAGCTCAATTAATAGTGGTACTTTGCCATTTACTAGTTTTAAGACGTCCGTAAGCAGAGGGATGCGTTCGCGAGTCTTGTTGAGGAAGAGCTCGTCGAGTTCGGCTTTTGTACAGTCGCGGATTTCTTTGTCGATGCCGCAGAGACGTTTGAGGTTGTCGTCATGAAAAACTACGACTTCGCCGCTTTTGATGAGATGGACGTCAAGCTCGATTGGGAAACGTCCATTAATTGCAGCTTTGAATGCGGGCATAGAGTTTTCGGGGACTTTGCTAGAGTGGAGACCGCGGTGCGCTATGGGGGTATGGAGTAGAAAATCGATACGGTTCATAGATTAAGCTCCCTGCACTGGTCGATTGCTGTGTTTTTGTGAATTGCTTTGTTTGTGGTAGCTGATTTTGCGGCCTTTCTTTTGGATGGTATGGACGTTCGCTTGGCCATTTTTGGCACTCGTAATGACTTGGCGCCCCTCTTCGTCGTCGTCGCCGCGTGTTGATTTTAGCTTTTGATTTTCCTCGATTGACGGAGCGTCATCTTGTTCTCCTCTAATATTCGGATTGCCTTGTTGGGCTGCAATGATACGCCCGAGGTCCTTTAGGCTTGGTCCGACGCGCTCGCCTTGAGCTTGCGACGGAGAGATTTTCTGTTTACGAAACTCGGCTTGTGGCGTGAACTCAAAGGTTGGCTTCTCGCGTTTCCCTGCTGGCGCAAATGCTGGTTTGCTAGTAGTATTTGCACCGCGTTCGCCGGCTTCGCGACCAGAGTCAGATAGATTTTTCTTCCATTTCTCGGCAGCTTCGATATTGTCGCGGATTTCAGCTTCAACTTCGGCACGCGTGCGCGCATAGAGCATGCGTGAATTCCTGACAATCTGCGGAGTAAGATCGTTAGGTGGTTTTGGAATGCTGAGCGTAGTTGCGGAGAATGCTGGTGTTTTTTCACCATTGATAATCATTGAAAGGACGAAGTGGCGATTGTTGAGGTTGAGTAGATCTTGCGCTTCAAAGATTGGTTCGAATTGTTTAGAGAGGATTGGCGCATCGTCGGCGGAGACGCGGAATGAAATAGTGGTACCGACGTTACCAAATACGGCGTCGCGAACTGATTCGGTCATTTGGCTAGTGTACTGGTTGGCGACGGTAAGGTTGAGGCCGTATTTGCGCGCCTCGGAGAGAATGACGGCAAAGGAATCAGTGGCGAAGTTCTGGAACTCGTCGACGTAAAGATAGAAAGGACGACGATCTTCGACATTGACGATGTCTGAGCGGCTCATGGCGGCGAGCTGGACTTTCGTTACGAGGAAGGCGCCCAAAATTGCGGCGTTATCTTCACCGACAAGACCTTTCGAAAGATTGACGACGAGGATTTTGCCTTCATCCATAATCTTGCGCACGTCGAAGCTAGATTTTGGCTGTCCGATAATATTACGAATGATAGGGTTAGCAGTAAAGGCGCCAACCTTGTTTAGAACTGGTGCAACTGATTCGGTAACTTGTTTGTCGCTCCAAGAACCGAACTCTTGTTTCCAGAATTGAAGAACGGTAACGTCTTGGCAATAGTTAAGGGTTTCCTTGCGGAACTCTTTATCTGTGAGCATGCGAGAGATATCGAGAAGGGTCGCTTGTGGGCGGTCGAGAAGTGCAAGCAAGGTATAGCGCAAAATATGTTCAAGACGAGGACCCCAAGAGTCGCCGAACATGCGCTTTAGGACGCCGATAACTTCAGAAGAAATATTTGGCTTGCGACTTGGGTCATAAACTTCGAGTGGATTAAATGCCATCGGATATTGCGTATCGGCCGGATTGAAATAAATGACGTCTTTGATGCGGTTTTCTGGGATGAATTTTAAGTTATCCATCGCGAGGTCGCCATGCGGATCAATAATACAGTACCCTTGATTATGGTAAATATCACTAAGTGCAAAAAGCGTTAAGAGGCCGGATTTGCCGGAGCCAGTCTGGCCGATAATATAGACGTGACGTGAGCGGTCGCGACGATACATGCCGAATTGGTGTTTGATGCCACGGAAATCCGTAAGGCCAAAGGCGGAAATATTTTCGTCAAAGCTTGGATTGCCAGTGAGCATTGGGAGCTTGGCAGGCGGCTCAGCGGTTTTACTGGACGCCCAGACAATATTCGGCGTCTCGACGTTCGTGTGCGGTAAATGATAGACGCTAGCGAGTTCAGAAATGTTCAAAATGAAACCATGATCGGTGAATTGGCGAGCTTTGTATGCGTCAAGCGCTTTTTTATCGAAGGTGCCGCCAACCATCTTGAAGCCGTTTAGGTTGGTTGAGTTAAACTGTTTGAAGGTACCAACGAGGGCCTGCATATTAAGCTTGGCATTTATTTCGTTTTCGCCAACGTATGCTAGGCGAATCTTGACTTCATAACCAAGCTTTTCTTCGGCTTTTGCAACTTGTGTTTTTGCGCGTTCGGATAGCTCGATTTTAACTTCGGAGCCAGTGCCGCCCTCTGGTGGACGCCATAGTGCGGCGAGAACTTGGACGAACCAGTTGAAATCTATCTTGCCAAAGTTGAAGGTTTTTCCGGCTTTGAGTTTTGAAATCCATTGGTCGGTTTTTGTGTGCCAATCATCGGCAACTGGACGAGTTAAGATTTGCACCCAGAGTTCTTCGCCGCCATTCGGGTTGAGCTTTGCAAGCGTACCGGTAATACCGGCAAGGGGGTCGACCTCGAATGATTCAAAAGTTTTGATTGGCAGAGCTTCGTCGGCAATGAGAGATATTTCGGAAGTATATGTGACTGGGTATTTGTCGCGACGGTCGGCGTAGTCTTCCTTCATGCGGTAAATCTGGACGCTAGGATATTGGGAGTAGATTTGCCCCTCGACGAATGACTGAAGGACTTTTGGTACCCAGACGAAGAAGCGGATCTGATTGCCAGTAGAGGCGATTTCGAAAGAGAGATGCTCTTGAACGCCGCCGGAATGCTTGAGTTCGTTAGCGTCGCGTAAAATACCATGTAGAGATGCGAAAAGCTGCTCGGCGCTGAGTTCCTTTTTGTCGTTGTCTTTTGGAATTTCGAGCATCAAAAGTACCGAGTCGACATTGAGGACTTTAAGGCGGTTGATCTTTTTATAATTCCGGTAGGTGAGTATGCCAAGAATAGCGACAATTGTAATCCAGACTATCGGTGTAGCAAGAAAATGAATAATGTGCTCCATAAGAAATATTTTAGCATAAACAGTGAGCGTAGGATAGTTTCAGATTATGTTTTTTAGCAAGAAAAATGCCCCCGTGATGGGGGCAAGCATTAGAAATTCACTTTGCCGCGACAGCAGTATTTTGCCGTGTCTTTTTTCCTGTCTTTGAAGACCTGCGGCGCCGGAATTGATCCATGCTTTTCTCTTGTAATAGCGCCAGCTTGCTTCAGCGTTTTTAGCGCTCTTTCTTTGCGTGCGTCCTTTTTCTTCATACCGTACACCCCCGTTAGAAAAAAATATACGTAAAAGGCTTATATTTTGATTATATCATGATTCATCGAAAAAGTCAATAGGATGTGAGCTCGAATGATTTGTTTGGATAAGGTATAATTTAGAGTAATGGCAAAAAGGAAGATATTATTCACTTCGCATACGGCGAACTTCCATAAGTTTAATCGGCCGATTATGCGGATGCTTCGCGGAACGCTTGAAGCGCCATATGATGATTTGAATATAGGCGGTTGGCAAGTTGACTATGCTTCGGCGAATGAAGAAAAAATATATGATGCCGACAATGTTTTTACGGTTGATTTTGCGCGTAGTCCTTTTCGCCTTGATAAACATATAAAAGCTTATCGGCAGCTCAAGAAGATAATTGCGAATGGCAATTATGAGGCGATTCATACACATACACCAGTAGGTTCAATTGTGACGCGCATGGCGGCAAAGGCGGCGCACAGAAAAGGCGTAAAAGTGATCTATACTTGCCATGGCTTTCATTTTTACGATGGCGCGCCGAAATCGAGTTGGCGGATTTATTATCCGATTGAAAAGCGCATGTCTCGCGATACTGATGTGATTATTACGATTAATAGCGAAGATTATCGGCGAGTGAAATCTGATTTTCTCTGCCCTGCGCGCATGATTGATGGGGTTGGCGTTGATGAAGAGAAATATAAGAAAACTACGAAAGCTGAGCAGCGTGCGGCCAGAGAGAAATATGGCTTATCGGAAGATGACTTTGTGATTGTTTATCTTGCAGAATACACAGCAAACAAGAATCATCAAATGCTAGTGCGAGGGGCTGCGCCGATTATAAAAGACAATCCTCACGTAAAATTGTTATTTTTAGGGCAAGGCGATCTCATGGACGCTACCAGAGAGTTGGCGCGCGAGCTGGGGGTTTCGGAAAATGTAATTATGCCTGGTTACATTCGCGACAATTATGCGGCATTGCTGCAGGGTTGTGACTTATGTGTGTCGGCTAGTATTCGTGAAGGCTTAGGGTTGGGTGTACTTGAAGGTGTAGCTTGTGGTCTGCCGATATTAGTTGCGGACAACCGTGGCCATCGCGATATCGTAGATGGCAAGAAAAAGTATTTGTTTGCTCTCGATGACGTTGGGGCTTTGACGGAAAAGATGCAGGACGCGATTAAAAACCCAAAAAAGTATCATTTAGATTTTCCGAAACGTTATTATCTTCGAAATTCGCTAATGGAAATGCGAGAAATATATAAGGAGTTCTTGGGATGAAAATTTTACACATCATTGGCGGAATGGACCGTGGCGGCGCTGAGCTTTATATTATGAACACATTGCGTAATATTGATCGCAAAAAGTTTCATTGCGACATCTTGACTTTTATGCCGCCACGAGATGGTAAAGAATATGTCTTCGCTAATGAGCTGAAGGAATTAGGCGTTAAAATTATAAAAGTTGAAGATAATCGTTTTCGCCATCCACGCCGTTTTATGCGCGATGTCGAGAATGTTCTTCGTGACGGCAAATACGATGCCGTACATAGTCATATTGATTTTATGTCGTGCTTAACTCTAAGTGCGGCGCGGAAGGCTGGCGTCGAGAAACGTTTTTCACACTCGCATAGCACAAATAACTCGAAGATTAATAACGTCGCAATGAAGCTGGTTTGTAAAGTTTTGCGGAGGGGCTTGAATCGGAATGTTACTACTCGTTTAGCTTGTGGTAAAGATGCCGGCGAATTTCTTTACGGCAAAGGTAAACCTTTTACGATAATCCGCAACGGGATTGATTTGCAGAAGTTTCGCTACAATGCAAATACGCGCAGAATGATGCGCGCAAAATATGATATAGACGAAGAAGCGATTGTGTTCCTAAATATTGGACGTTTTGAGGTGGTAAAAAATCAGGAGCAGCTGATAAATATTTTTGCTGATTATTATAGGAAAGACAAGAGAGCGAGGTTGGTGATTATTGGTGAGGGCTCATTGGAGCAAAATATTCGCGATAAGATTGCGAGCGAACGTCTGCAGGATGTCGTTCTGCTACTTCCGTCCCAGGATAATGTTGAGCGTTTTTATTCGATGTCGGACATCTTTTTACTTCCGTCGCTTTTCGAAGGTGTGCCAACGGTTGGTATAGAAGCGCAGGCGAATGGCATGAAGTGCTTATTTAGTGCGAATGTTCCGTCGGAGGCAAAGCTAATTGACGACACGGAGTTTATCTCGCTGGAAGATAACTGGACATCGCATATTACAATTAGCGGTCGAAAAAGAGGTGATGCTTTTTCTGAGCCGAGTGTACAAGCGTATAATATAGAAAATACAGTTTTAAAGTTGGAGGAAGTGTATAGTGCGTAGTGTGCCTGAGTTTGCGGTAGCGATTCCCTGCTATAACGAAGAGGAGTGCCTTGAAATCACCTACAAGGAATTAACCAAGAAGTTGAATACGTTAGCGAAGCAAAAGGCGATAAAAGATGGATATCGAGTTGTTTTCGTTGATGATGGTTCGCGTGATAAGACTTGGCGGATTATTTGCGAATTAGCAAAGAAGGATAAACATATTGTTGGTCTGAAGTTGGCCCATAATCGCGGTCATCAGAATGCTCTACTTGCCGGTATGGAATGTGCGGCGAAATATGGCGAAGTGGTTGTAAGTATGGATGCGGATTTGCAGGATGACATTAACGCGATTGATGGTTTTATTTCTGAATATCGGGATGGCGCGGATATTGTTTATGGCGTGCGTTCCGAGCGCAAGAAGGACAGTTTCTTCAAAAGACATACGGCGCAGATGTTCTATAAGATTATGCGTTTTATGGGCGCGGAGACGGTTTACAACCATGCGGACTATCGTCTAATGTCGAGGCGCGCCGTTGATGAATTAATGCGCTACGATGAACGGAATCTGTATTTGCGTGGCATAGTGCCAATGATAGGGTTTAAGACTGCTGAGGTTAAATATGGCCGCAATGAACGTGTGGCAGGCGAAAGTAAATATCCATTAAGAAAGATGATTAATCTCGCTTGGGATGGAATTACATCTTTTAGCGTTAAGCCGATTCGAATGATGCTGTCGCTTGGCTTTATTATATTTTTTATTAGTTTGGCGGTTATGGTCTATTCGTTAGTGATGAAGATTATCGGTCAGGTGGTTGACGGCTGGACTTTTACGATTTGTTCGATTTGGTTATTGGGTGGATTGCAGATGTTAATGCTAGGGTTAATTGGAGAATATGTCGGGAAATCTTATATCGAGTCCAAACACCGTCCGCGCTACGTTATCGAGGAGATAGTGGGTAGTGATGCAAAAAGTTAAGTCAAAATTGCTAGCAGTCTCTTCTGCGATTTTTGCTGCAATTATCTCTGTGATCGTACTTTGCGTGCTATTTCGCGATGGTGGTGAGTTTAGTGTAAATCAGAACTGTCCATTCTTAACTATTGTGTTTGGCATAGTAATTGCGGCATTGATTTTACGTTTCAGGAAGCCAATTATTTCGCGCTTGGAAAAAGTCAGCGTATTTCATGAGCGGATTATCGTTGCTTGCATGATGTTATTAATGGTTTTTATGATAGTGCTTGTCGTATGGGCGCTTAGAGTCCATCCGTCTTGGGACCCTGGCATTATTCAAAATAATGTATCTCGAATGCTTAATGGCGAGAGGCCGACTGGATATTTTAATTCGTATCCGTTTCAGCTAGCAATTCTAGTTTTGTTGTATGTGCCAGTAAAGGTCGTGAGGCTGTTTTTTGGCGCCGTAAGTATAAATCAAGTCGCATTGATGCTAAATGCTTTGTTTATTATTACGACAATTGTTTTCACTTTTTTGTCGATACGAAAGATGCTTGGTCGTGGTTATGGTTTGGCGGCAATCATACTAATGCCAGTTATTATGCTGCCATTAATACTATATATGCCAATATTTTATACTGATACAATATCTGCTGCGGCTGTAGCGATAAGCTTATATTTGATTATTTCAATAATTAAAGATAATAAACACCCGATTTTATATTCGATTCTCTTAGGTCTCGTGACATTCTTTGGTTATCGAATAAAGGCGACGATGGCGATTATAGTAATAGCTTTTGGGATCGTTTTATTTCTGACCGCCAAGAGGAGTGTTTTGGTGAAGGAGCGTATTGTTCCAATTGTTTTGTTTGCGGTGATTATTCTTGTAGGAAATGTTGTGTGGGGCGTTTTATATAACAAATACGTCGATACGGAGCGAGTGATTCCGATGGAGCATTGGGTGTTGATGGGGATGACCGGCCATGGAGGCTTCAATGAGGATGGTTTTGGCGGTGAGTA
>CAMHRH010000022.1 GCA_946187605.1 uncultured Candidatus Saccharibacteria bacterium | reverse complement strand
CGGAATTGGACCTCTTTTTATATAGAGGCTCGTACGTTAATAGTTTTTCCAGTTCGACTTACAAACAGGAGGTTGATTGAATGTTGAAGTCATCAGAGATATCCGGCATTATTAAGTACGCAACTGAACGCGTTATGTCGCTTGGCGATTACCTGAATACTTACGGCGAAGAGGGGGTCATTGGCGCCGTGTGCCGCTACAGAGATGCAATTGCTGAAGAAGTAAGACCCCTTGGTTCAGCGGCATGCTTCGATACTAATAACAACATTGAGCTGCTTGCTTTCGAAAACGAGCTCAAGAAGCTCAATAAGACCGTAAACAAGATAGGCCGCAATGCGCCGCCCACGCTTGAATACGAGGAACTCTTCCTCACGACCATGCTCGACGAGCTGAGACTGACGCAGTCGCAGACTATAAATAGAGTAATCAAGAAGGAAGTCGAGGCAATCAGCGAGATAGCTTACGACAGAATGAGATTCGATGCGTCTTTCGGAGCAATTACGGAAAAGTGCCACACATGGGACGTCTTTCTGGACGAGTGTCCGTCTGAGGTCTATCTCAAGTATTTCTCGAAATACGCCGAAAACGTTCCCGACACTCTGTTCAGCAGTAAGACTCCCGCCTCAATCAAGGAAGCGTTTTGGCAGGAACTTGACGCTGACGGCATATTCGGCAAATGCCTCCCAGGATTTTTTATCCACGTCAGAGACGAGCTCGAATCTAAGACCGAGCATTTCTCTCACGAAGAGTACTACACTCGCGGACTTGATTTCCTCAATCTATTATGGATGGATATCCTGAGCGAAGCAGTAAGGGCCAACGACAATGGCGAGAAGAAGCCAAAGCATGATGATGATGACGGCGATGATGATGCTATCGGTATTTGTGGTATCGGTGTCCTTATGCGCCGCCGCCAGGCAGATTTTGTCATCAAGCACGCGACCGAACTGCTCGAGAGCCTTGAGAAAATACTCCTCAAGGCAAATTATCCAAGTTGGGCAGTTATCCTCTATCGACGCGCGGAACTGCTTAAGGAGGAAAGCATGGCGCTGATGGCGCCTTTATATGTAGCAAGCTAAGGAAAAACGCAAAAAACACTACGGCCTGGGGCTAACGCCCTGGGCTTTTTTATTCCCTGCATAGATATCGCTTATGCTAAAATAATATACAAAGAATTGGATAAAAGGGTGAGATGAGCATAATTAATGACGATCCAAATGCGCAACGTGAAGCAGATGCTAATCGCGGCATTCCACAAATAGTAAACGCTCCAGCAGCGACTCCGGAAGTAAAAAAGATTGAAGTAGAAAACGGTTTGACGATGCCAAAGGAGGGGCTCAAGCCGCTTCACGAACAGAAACATGTCGATATTGATGCCGCTTTAGCCGACGATACCCCTGGCACTGCTCATTTCGACAGCACTCCAGCCGAAGATGTTGATTTTTCGAAATACATGGAAAGTCCAGTGGAGACTAGCGATAGCCAAGATACGTCGGCCAACGAAAAGGATGCTGATACTGCCATAGATTTTATTGAGACGCCAATAGAAACGAAGAAGAATAAAAAAGAACCACAAAAGGACGATAAGCAAGCCGATAGCGCAACAAAGCCAAAGGACGAAACAGTAGTTGCAATGCCGGCGCAGGAAAAAACTGAAAGAGAGGAAACCATGCAAGACAACGACGCGCAAACTAAGAACAACGAAATCGAAGTTAATCCAGAACAGGCCTTCGACGAGTCAAATCAGGAGCTATTCGGCATCATTCGCGCAAGAATCGGCGCGCTTCGCTCCGAACGCGACGAGCTAAATAAGAAAATTGACAGCCTCGAGGATAGCTTGATTGAATTGCAACGCAAGAACGCACGCTGCAATGCAGATGAAAAGTTTGATTTAATAGACAACAAGCGCGAAGGTGAGTTGTTGGACGAAATCAATAAATACACCAAAGATTTGTATTATAAGAACCGCCTAATTAGCCATCTCTGCAGCACAATTAGCGTGCTCTAGAATACAATTAATGCCCACCTCAAATATCAAGTGGGTATTTTTTGCGTAAAAGACTTGACTATATGCCATAAGTATGGTAGAGTATTGTATAGACATCGTCCTAGGCAGGCGTTGTTGTATTGCTCCTTTATTTTATATGCGACGGCGAGTTAGCTAGCTAAGACATCACTTCCTTTTAAATATCTTTTTCACTAGCAAGTCACAACATTCAGGCGAGGAATGAAACAACTTGCCGTCGCAGTTTATTAATTCTCTGCCCCTCCGGCAGTTACATACCCCGGCACTCTTTCTTGCCGGGGATTTTTATGTTATAATGACAGCACGAGCGAGCCAATACTGGCTTTCTGGCGCAAATCCTGCAGTCCAGGTAGCTTCGCGGCGGCGAGCTTGTTCTTTCATATATATGTGCGGTACGTAGCGTTCTTCACTTCCGGTTGACACTAGGTAAGACTCCAAAGCTTTTCAAGGTAAAAGACAGACGCATTGGCATGAAATACGACCTCCTTTATGGGCTACAGACAAACGTATCGTAAAAACATGGGCATCGCTACCTCTGCCGCACATCTTTTCTCATTTGCCCTGCGCGGTATACCCCCTCTGCGCGCGGCCTTGTATCCACCCCCTTCACGGAAGGGGGTTTCCCTTTTGTTTAAAATATTGACGTAAGCGTCTTTAAAAAGCTAAACTATTTACTATCAATAAAGGAAACTATGTTTAGAATTTTTAGGAATTTTAAGGCTAAAGATCTTATTTTTTTGAGCACCGGAATCGTAATGGTTGCGATACAAGTATGGCTAGAGCTAACGATGCCAGACTACATGTCAAAAATCACACAACTCGTCCAGACCGAAGGTAGCGAGATGTCAGAGATTATCGGAAACGGCGGCTGGATGTTACTCTGCGCACTTGGAAGCTTTGCGGCAACCATATTTGCCGGATTCTGCTTCTCGACTGCGAGTGCAAGCTTGTCAATGAACACGCGCAAGAAACTTTTTAACCAGGTCGAAAACCTCGACATGCACGAAGTAAAAAAGTTCTCGACGAGCAGCCTTATTACAAGAACGACTAACGACATCACACAAATTCAAATGTTTGTCGCGATGGGCGCGCAAATGTCGGTTCGTGCACCACTTACAGCGATTTGGGCAATTACAAAAATCGCGGGCAAAAGTTGGCAATGGAGCATTACTACCGGAATCGCAGTTGTTTTTCTTCTTGCCGTCATGCTAACGATTACTTCAATCGTTATTCCGCGTTTTCGCATCGTTCAGAAAATGACCGACCGCATCAATGGCGTGACGCGCGAGAATCTAACCGGCATTCGTGTCGTGCGTGCTTTTAATGCCGAAAAATACCAGGAAAAGAAATTCGACACTACCAATAGCGAATTAACGAAGACACAGCTCTTTAACGAACGGCTACTCTCGGTCATGTCGCCGACAATGTATTTGACGATGAATGGCGTAACGCTCGCAATTTATATCATTGGCGCATATATTATCAATTCAGCCGAATTTGCCGATAAGTTATTTATCTTTAGTGACATGATTGTATTCTCGACCTATGCAATGCATGTAATTATGAGTTTCCTGATGGTGGCGATAATTCTGATGATTTTGCCACGTGCGCAAGTTTCCGCCAGCCGCATCAATGAAGTACTGAGAACCGAGATTAAACTAAAAGACGGAAATTTCGACGGCGACACAGAAGAACGTGGGACAGTCGAGTTCAGGAATGTCTCTTTCAAATATCCGGACGCTGAGGAATATTTGCTCCGCGACATATCTTTTCGTGCCAATAAGGGCGAAACGGTAGCATTTATTGGCTCAACTGGCTCCGGTAAATCTACACTAATTAACCTTGTACCGAGATTCTATGATGCAACAGACGGCGAGATATTCGTTGATGGCGTCAATGTGCGCGATTACAAACAAAGCGCCCTGCGCGAGCGTCTAGGCTACGTATCGCAGAGAGCAGTCATGTTTAATGGCACAGTCGAAAGCAACGTCAGTTATGGTGACAATGGACATGGAAAAGCCGACTCGAAGAAGATTCGCAAAGCAATCAAAGTTGCGCAAGCAAAAAACTTCGTCGAGAAGATGGAAGGCAACTATCGCGCCCATATCGCACAGGGCGGCACAAACATTTCTGGCGGCCAAAAACAGCGCCTTGCAATTGCACGTGCCATCGCACGCGATCCGGAGATTTACATCTTTGATGACAGTTTTTCGGCACTTGATTATAAGACCGATGCTGCCCTGCGCCACGATCTGCAAGAATACACCAAAGATGCGACAAGTCTAATCGTAGCGCAACGTATCGGCACAATTATGCACGCCGATAAGATTATCGTACTAGACGAGGGGCGTTGCGTTGGCATGGGGACGCACAAAGAGCTAATGAAAAGTTGTGAAGTTTATCAGCAAATCGCATTGTCTCAACTTACAAAGGAGGAGTTAAATGTTTAACGGTCATGGTGGCGGACGTGGTCCACAAGAGCAAGATAGTTCAAAGGACTTTGGCGCCGCTATTAAACGCTTGTTTATTGAGTTAAAAAGCGCTCGCATTCTCGCCATTGTCGCAATCCTTTGTGCGGTTGGCGGATCAGTGTTAACGATTATAGCGCCAAATCAGATTTCAAAATTAACCGATACGGCTGTAGTAGGACTTCGCCCGGGCGTCGATATTGATTTCGGCGCAGTTTGGAGCGTAGCGACCTTTATTATTATTCTTTATGCGTCTTCAGCGCTACTTGAACTCTCGGAGGCGCTCATAATGGCGCAAGTATCGAATGGGTTCGCCAAATCTTTGCGCGAGCGAATCTCAAGGAAGATTAATCGTTTGCCGCTGAAATATTTCGATCACAATCAGACTGGCGATATATTGTCGCGCGTAACAAATGATGTCGATACGGTAGCGCAAAGCCTCGACAACTCACTCTCGACAATAATTAGCGAAGTTGCACTGATGGTTGGCGTAGTCATCATGATGTTCGTTACGAACTGGATGCTGGCAATTGTCGCGATAGCAGCGAGCTTAGTTGGTTTTGTGGGCATGGGTTTCGTGCTTAAAAAATCGCAGAAATATTTTAATATGCGCCAAGCCGAACTAGGTAAGCTTAATGCGCATATCGAGGAAATATATTCTGGATTAAACATCGTGAAGGCCTACAACGGTAAGGCCGATAGCGACCGCAAGTTTGATCGCCTCAATAAACGTGTCTTTCTAGCGAACCAACGTAGTCAGTTTTTATCTGGCCTAATGCATCCAATCATGGCCTTTATTGGCAATTTCGGCTACGTCGCCGTATGTGTTGCCGGCGCCTTGCTTACATCGAACAACGTAATCACTTTTGGTGTAATTGTGGCTTTTATCAGCTATGTACGCCTCTTTACTTCTCCGCTATCGCGCATAGCGCAGTCAATGTCCAGCCTTCAGTCAGCCGCCGCTGCGAGTGAGCGCGTCTTCGCCTTTGTTGACGAAGAAGAAATGTCGGACCAAAAGGATATTAAGCGACATATCGACAAAGATCAGATTGTTGGAAATATCGAATTTAGGCATGTTAAGTTTGGTTATGACAAGGATAAATTGATTATTAAAGATTTCTCCGCAGTCGCAAAGGCGGGTCAAAAAATCGCGATCGTCGGTCCGACCGGCGCCGGCAAGACTACAATGGTTAACCTGCTCATGAAGTTCTACGAGATTAACTCGGGTGACATTCTGATTGATGGAATTTCAACAAAAGAAATCTCGCGCGAGGATTTACATTCACTCTTTACGATGGTGCTTCAGGATACATGGATGTTTGCCGGCACATTAAAGGAGAACATCGTCTATAACCGCCATGGCGTTACGAATGACGAGGTAATGAGGATATGTAAAACCGTCGGTTTATCGCATTTCGTAAAAACACTGCCAAAAGGTCTAGCGACCGATATCTCGGAGAACGACTCAATTTCGGCTGGACAAAAGCAGCTCATTACGATTGCGCGCGGCATGGTCGAAGATGCGCCATTCCTCATCCTCGACGAAGCAACATCAAATGTCGATACGCGCACGGAGGAGTTAGTTCAGAAAGCTATGGACAAACTGATGGAGGGGCGCACATCATTTATTATTGCGCATCGATTATCGACAATTAAGAATGCAGATTTAATTCTCGTGATGAATGAAGGTAATATTATAGAAACCGGTTCGCATGAGCAGCTCATGAAGCGAAACGGTTTCTATGCAGAGCTATATAATTCGCAATTTGCGCTCTAGACTAACGGCGCCGTGCGTTATAGTGGACAAAGCCACAACCGACTACGATGCTAATCGCGAGTACTAGAAGCGCAATTGACGAGAGGTCGCCAGTTGCTGGGTTGTTCACTTTATCTTCGATTGGCCCAGTGATTTCCGCACCGGTGCCGTTGGCGGCTTTGAGATAATAAGAATTAGCAGAGCTTAAAGTCACTTCCACTTGTTCAATGGCATTTTCCGCCGAGTAGCGCGCGTTAGCAGCGTCATGATACCAACCGTCAACGCCGCCAATTCGCATAGTGCTTGCAACTGGGAGCTTTAGACTTCCGAGGCTTGATGCGTTTTCGGTTCCATCTGGAATATAGTAGGCGACATCGTCTGCCGCTTCGGTTGCAGAGTTGAGATATATCTTACTATCGCCAGTGAACTTAATGCTGTGGGCGCCAGACGCCTCGACATATACGCCGCCGCCGATAGCTGATTCATTACCGGTAGTTACCACGTTTTCGGCAACGATATTCATTGGGTTTACCGCATGCAAGTACATACCGCCACCCGCAATACTACTCGTATTATCTTCTAGGTCGATATTCTTGAGAGTAACATTACTTTGCTCGCGCGTCCTGTTGGTGATAACTAATCCAGCGCCCTTACCGCCGACATTTCTTTTTGCGGTTAGGTTCTCGACTTCCAGATCATCAATGCTAGTCAAAATTACACTCCCGAAGAAATTCATAGCATTCGCATTACTAACCTCATTGTCGTACAACTCGACGTTTTTTACCGAAGCGCGCTCTGCTGTCGCCACATGTAGCGCCGTATTTGCACCAGTATTACTACTGGCATTAAAGCCATCAATGTTAATATTTTTTATGTTATCAATCCTGAATCTGCCGCAGTTATTTTGATATGTAATATTACTAATTTTTGCACTATCTATGCCATGGACAGCAGCAATAACACCACCATACTTGTTTTCGTTCTGGTTGCCATCAAATGTGACGTTGGATATCTCAACCGATTCTAGCGACCGAGGGCCATAATTCTGAGCATTAATTGCAGGTTCACCCCAGTACAAGGCTAGTGCGGAGTCGAATGAGGCTCTATTGCCAATAAAGCTCCCGCCATTTATAACAATCTTTTTGAAGTTAAAGCCGTATGAAACAACCGCCCCCTCGGCATTACCATTCTCATGCCCCATAGTTAGGCCGAGATTGTTCTTGAAGGTATTGTTATTTAGGTATACAACGTCGGAAACATGGTCGCGATAATTTTGGAGACTACCGATAAATAATGCGGCTCCATCATTGCCAGATTTATTATTAGTGAATGTATTATTCGACAATGTCGCCGTATTGGCTGCCTGCAGCATAACGCCTGCTCCATTCATAATTACGGAGTTGTTATCGAACTCGCTATTCGTAATTAGTACGTCATTGGCGTCATATATCGTGACGGCAGAGCCGTTGCAATACGAGCCTAGCACATCCTTGCCGCTGTTATTATTGGTGAATTTTGAATTGTCAATCGTAATATTAGCACTAGCACTAGCGTTATATATGACACCAGCAAACTCACCCGTAGTATTATGGCTGTGATTAAAGGTACTATCTTTGATGCTGAGGTTGCCATTATTCTTAATGCCTGATACGTTCCCGCTAGAAATAGCATCGCGAATAGTTACGTTATTTAAGCTTACAGTTCCATTATTACTAATAATTGGTGCATTGGCGATAACGTCTGAGCTCTCAACAGTTACTGGATACATGCCATAATTACGCGCCAAGCCATCAGCATTAGGCCGAGGTTCGTATGTCTCAGTATGCGCCACCCATCCTGGTGCGCCTCCATCGATAGTCAAATTAGTTAGCGTTAATGTAGAGGTTTGCGGTACAGTAAAAATCTCCGCCAACATACTCGAGCTTCGTATGATCTTGTGGCCATCACCATCTATAGTGTAGGCTTTTCCGGCCGGTACCTGTATTTGCGCTAAAGCAGTAAAATCCTGGCCGAGCTTAAATGAAGTCTCGCCAGCCATAATCGCCGTCGCAATCTCCGCCGGAGATGATACCGTAGTCAGCGCATAGCTATCTATGCCGCCGAGGAATGCACAAGCTACGGTTGTGGCAAATATCGTCAAGATTATTTTCTTCTTCATGGAGTTACCTTTCTAGCTATAAATGATTATGCGAATACCAAAAATTATCCGTAATCAATAACTCCATTCCACTTATGTTTATTTTAACATAAACATAAGCAAAACCGCATAATTGACTTTTTGCAATTTTTATGCTATAATTAGTAGAGCTGTGCTTTTTTGCATGCTCTTTGAAAATTCACAGAAGGACATTTGGACGTTAAAGGGGGGTAATAGTAGATGCCGGTGTTTATTAATAGGTCTATCGAAATAGTCTCTTACTGGTATGGCCGCAGGGTGGCGCATGGCAAGTACTTGCACCGCGAAGCGCCGTTAGCAGTCAGTGATGGAATCGTTAAAAATCACGGCTATCTCAAACTCGAAGGGGGGAAGATATACAATGATCTAACAATCATGGATTTAGAAGCGTCCGGCTACACAATAACCGCACGAGAAAAGCCAAAGTGCGATCGCTACTATCGCTTAGCATTGATGCTATATAGCGTAAATGCAAAAAGCGATCTAAGTAGACGCTCTGACGCCGTACTCGTTCGCAGCAGTGACACCAATCATGTCGAGGTAATATCCGGCGGCGGTTATAGCATACACGGACAGCGCCGCTACGACAATGTTATAGTTCACGCACAGTGTGCAGTAACTCCAACGCTATTCGTGATTCAGCGCAATAATCAGGCGAGTAGAATCTCATTCGGAGATGTCTTCTATGCCGTAACACTGGATGGCGTCGAAGAAATACTATTCAACCGAGAAAATCTCAAGCGTCTCAGCGAGCTGAAGGTCCCGCTTGGTGTCGAATTCTGGACAAAACTATAAAGAATAACCCGCCTTAACTGGCGGGTTTTTCATGCCCTCTTACTTGACGTCTTTAACTTTCTCGAGATTATCTTGATATTTCTTTTCGAGCTTTTTGTCGGTAAAAGTCAATTTATTGTCATTAGTATTCCAGCCTTTTGGATTACTAGCTAAGAGCTGCAACTCTTCCGTATATACATCGACAAGACCCTGCATCATTTTGAAAGCATCGGAGATATCGCTAATCTCGTCCTGATTTTTGAATTCAGAAGCGATGTCAGAGCGGAACTTTTCCTGGAATCCGTCCGGCAATTCATTCGCAAATGCCGCGACTGCATCATCTAGAGATGAAACTTTCTCAAATTGTTCACGAGCTTTTTTGAGTTTCTCGCCAGCTTTTTGCAGCTTTTCCATGATTGTCTCAAACGTCGGCCCATTGGCAGCGAGCGATTCGGCATCGAGTGCTGCGCCAAGCTCTTCATCGTTTTGCAAGTCTTTTAGAATATCGATTGAGTCGAAACGATCTTTATAAAAATCCTTCACCGAGCGTTCAAGCTGCCCCCAATCGCCCGATGCTTGAGTGTGCCTCAGCAATTCGTAAAGTCGCGTATCGTTGCCACTATAAACATAGCTATGCAGCTGCCCGAGCTCGCGACGATATACGCGCTCCGGACTATTCCAATAGATAATAAATGCCACCGATGCGACGACCGCAGCAGCGGCCAGACCAATTTTCACTCCACGTTTCATACTATGATTATACCCTAAAGAGATGGCGGCTGTGAAAAATCGCAATTTTTTGCTTTTTTCATGAGCGTTTTTCTTCAAAAAACATTATGCTAGTGCTATACTTAAAAAAGATGAAAATTCTAATGCTAGGTTGGGAACTCCCGCCGCATAACAGTGGTGGCCTCGGAGTAGCCTGTTTGAACCTTTCTAAGTCCCTAGCCAAGATGGGTGCGGATATTGATTTTGTTGTCCCATACGAAGCCGAGCACCATCTTAATTACATGCGCGTATTATCTGCGATGAAGATTGATCCATTGATTCGCTATGGCGGAGCCTATGAATCAAAAGAGGTTGAAGTCAAAAAATTCCATAAGCCAGACACGAAGCAGATGATTTCGATTCGCGATATTCAGAAGAGCTATTGCGAGTTCGTTGAGCGTTATCTGATGGAGTTCAAGCCAGACGTCGTGCATGCGCACGATTGGCTAACGTTCGAAGCCGGCATCTTAGCAAAGAAGAATTTCGGTATTCCGCTAATTGCGCATGTCCATGCGACCGAGTTTGATCGCGGCGGCGCCAACGGCGGCAATCCTTTAATTCATCAGATCGAATACGAAGGTTTGGTCTGGGCAGATAAGATAATTGCGGTTAGCCAAGCGACGAAGAATATTATTGTCGAGCGCTACGGTATCCCTCCGAATAAGATTGATGTTGCTTATAATGGCTGGACGATGCCAGACGACGATTATCATTTTGATGGTTCAAGCTACCAATACCTCGAAGGCCTGAAGAAGAAGGGCTACACGATCGTATCTACAGTCGGTCGCTTCACGCTACAAAAAGGCTTATTTCACTTAATGCGCGCTGCCGCAAGGGCGATTAGTATCCATCCAAAAATGGTCTTCCTCTTTGCTGGCGATGGCGAGCAAAAAGACCAACTTATGCGTATGAGCGCCGATCTTGGCATTTCTCAAAACGTGATTTTTACCGGCTTCATTCGCGGTAAGCAATTGCGCGACATCTATAGCATTTCCGACATCTTCGTCATGTCTTCCGTTTCGGAGCCATTTGGACTGACAGCACTAGAAGCCGCCCACCACGGTAATGCTTTGATTATTACGAAGCAATCAGGCGTTGGCGAAGTATTACACTCAATTGTGCGCTATGACTTCTGGGATGAAGATAAGCTCGCCGGAGCGCTTGTTAATATTGCCGAAAGTCCAGCGCTCGTAAATACCTTGCGCGACGGCATAAAACGCGAATATGCTCGTATATCTTGGGACGACGTTGCGAAAAAATGCGTTCAGGTATATGATGATGTGAAGAAACATAAGAGAAATAGGTTTTAGGCGAGGTAATACATCTATGCGATCGATAGTTCTATATTTGCATATGCACCAACCGTGGCGCATGAAGCACTATAGTATTTTTTCTGTCGATCATGATCACGATTATTGGACCGAGAAGGACTGGTACGCTGGCACGAATAATGAACGTATCTTTAAGAAGGTCGCTGACAAATCATATCGCCCAAT
>CAMHRH010000021.1 GCA_946187605.1 uncultured Candidatus Saccharibacteria bacterium | reverse complement strand
TTTCATACTCTGCGCTAGGGTTCGACCGCCTGGGCTTAAGATGATATACTTAGGCTAATGGACAATAAAGACGTAAAAATCCTAGCAGTTGTAGGTATGTGCGGTAGCGGGAAGTCAACCGCCATTGATTATCTAATTGAAAAGAAAATTCCAAAGATTTATTTTGGCGGAATTATCTATAAAGCCATGGCCGAGGCCGGCATCGAACGCACCGAAGACGGCGAGAGCGAGAAGAAGTTTCGTGAAGAGATTCGCGAAAAAGAAGGTAAGGACTTCGTCGTTAAGCGCGTAGTCGAAGAGGCAAAAAATCTGATTGCCGCCGGGCAAAAGCGCATTGTTTTAGACGGCCTTTATTCTTGGACCGAATACAAAATCTTGCGTAAAGAATTCCCGACCGAGATGACCGTTGTCGCGATCACCGTGCCAAAAGCCCTGCGTCGCAAACGCCTAGCTGAACGCCCGGACCGTCCGTTCAATGCGCAGGCTGCCGCTGAGCGCGATCGCTCCGAGATTGAAAATCTCGAAAAAGGCGGACCGATTGCGATAGCGGATTACTACGTCGATAACTCTGGCGATATTAAGACCTTTCATGAGAATTTCGCCAAGCTTTGCAAGGAAATCGGTTTTCTAGATGCCTAAAGAGCTGCAGATTCCCGATCGTGAAACGGCTCTCTTGCTTGACGAACTCAAGAAGACGCTTGAACTGGATGGGGATGTCGTCGAGTTCGGCTGCTATGAAGGCGACACGTCTGTATTGCTCGCCGACGTTTTGCGCAACTCGCCAAATAAGTGGCTCTATCTATACGATTCATTTGAAGGTCTGCCGGCTAAAACCGCCGAAGACAATAGTGCCGACGGATGGCGTTTTAAGGCTGGCGAGCTTAAGGCTTCTGCTGATACTGTTCGGCACAAATTTAGAAAATACGCCCTGCCCGAGCCGGTCATTACAAAGGCATGGTTTGAGGATTTGCAAGATAGCGATTTGCCAGAGCGAATATCTTTTGCGTTACTTGACGGTGATTTTTACCAATCTATCAAAACGAGCCTAAAGCTAGTGGCGAATAGGGTCGTGCCGGGTGGCGTTATAGCTGTGCATGATTACCGGAATGCTGCCCTGCCCGGCAGCGCAAAAGCAGTGTCGGAATTTCTCGCCGAGAATAGCGAGAGCTATTCGCTCCGCATTATTGCAAGCATTGCTATATTAACGAAGAATCTTTGACTTTTCGCGCTAAATATGCTATAATTAATCTATAGTTTTGTTTTTCATTCCTAAATTATGAGGAGGTGAATCGTATGAAAAACAGAAACGAATCTAGTCGCAACCTACAGACCAACAGCGGAGCCTTCGCAGACGTCTGCACGCGATGCACATTTGGATACATAGCAATATGGATCCTATGGATTGTTAGTATTCTGTTTATACCCGTTTTTGAAGGTAATTACCGCGGAGCCCTCATCTTCTTCAAGATTTTGGGCTTTGTTAGCAAATGCGGGATTATTATTGGAGCAGTAATACTGGTAATAATGTGGACCATACAGCTCGTCATGAGCTATCGCGAATTTATTAAAAGGAGGCCGTAAGGTCTCCTTATTTTTCTACCCGAGTAAAAATGCGGCTAATCAATTTATATATTTCAAGCGCGACCAAGATTATTAATGCGATGCCGAAGAATAGCGCAACGAGATACGCAGGCATAGTTTCGGTCTGCAAGAATGTTGATAGAACTGGCACTTCCATCACGATTAGTTGCAAGAGAATTGTACCAGCGATGCCGAACAAGAACACGTAGTTATTGCGTAGCGGCATACTGAAGACCGAGCGCTTTTCGCTACGACAGCTGAAAGCATGAATATTCTGGATAAAGACCATTAGGCACATTGTATAGCTACGGGCCGCAACGATATCAATCTGCATAACTCGGACAAGATAATAATAGACCGAGAAGATAATGATTGTGATAATTGTCGCTGAATATAGAATCTTACGCAAAAGCACTTTGTCGAAAATCGATTCCTTCGGACTGCGCGGTTTTTCGTGTAGAATTCCAGGCTCCGCCTTCTCGAAGCTAAGCGCAAAATCCTGGACGCCATCGGTTACGACATTAAGCCATAGTAGCTGAACGGCGATAAATGGCATCGGTAAGTCGAGCGCAATTGCAAGACAGAAGAATACCGCCTCGGCGATATTGCAGGAAATAAGGAAGAAAATAATTTTGCGGATATTTGCATACGCAACGCGCCCCTCCTCGACGCCGGACACGATAGATTTGAAGTTGTCATCAACAATAATCATGTCGGCCGTTTCGCGCGCAATATCCGTGCCGGACCCCATCGCAACACCGATATTGGCCGCTTTTAGTGCAGGCGCATCATTTACGCCATCGCCTGTAACCGCAACAAACTCACCTTGCCTTTTGAGTGACTCAACAATATGAAGCTTTTGTAAAGGCGAGACGCGCGCAAAAACCAATTTTTCACTAACAAACTTATCGAAGTCCGCCTCGCCGCGGCGGAAGTATTCCTCAACGTCTTTGCCGCTCGCTACTCGCTCAAGAGTATCAGTCAGGCCTAGGTCGCGCGCAATCGAAAAAGCAGTCAGTGGATGGTCGCCAGTAATCATCAAGACTTTTATGCCAGCCGTATGGCAATCGCGAATTGAGGCTGCCGCCTCTTTGCGAATCGGATCGATAAAACCGACCATCCCCATAAATGTCAGTTTCTTAATGTCCGCTTCGGTATATTTATCTTTATGTGCAATCTTGCCAGTTGCAAGAGCGATTACGCGGTAGCCATCACGTGCTAGCTCTTCATTTTGCTGGTGCAACTTCTTAATATCTTTACTTCGAAGGAAATTAACTTTGTCACAAAAGCCCGCTACAACCTCAAGCGAGCCCTTAACAGTACAATAACATTCGCCGCCTTTTTCATAGAAAACGGCTGAATATTTATTTTCCGACTCATACGGGATACGCTCAACAATTTTTATGCCACTGGTTTTTACGCCAAGTTTTTTACCTAGCACGAGGAAGGCGATATCGATCGAGTCGCCAATTTGATGACCGTTATCGATATTTGCCTCATTATTCAATACGCCAAGGAGACCAATTTCTTCAGCATAACTCATTACGTTCCCAGTTACTTTGCCGTTTATACTAAAGCCAGTGCCCGACACCTGATAAGTCTCGCCATTTGGTAATACGATTTTTTTAGCAGTCTGCTGGTTTACAGTTAGAGTGCCAGTCTTATCGGACGCGATAACGGTACAACTACCGAGCGATTCAGCAGCCTTAAGCTTACGAACAATAACATTTCTTTTTGCCATACGATTCGAAGCAATACTAAGCGCCATCGTCAGTGCGAGCGGCAAGCCTTCCGGCATCGCAGAAACCGCAAAGGCAATCACAGTTAGTAAGATTTCCGTATATGGAGTATGCTTTACGATTAGTAAGGTCGTCAGTACGGCAGCAATCACGAGAATCATAATAGTAATTTGGCGCGAGAGTTTTTCAACGCGCAGAGTAAGCGGCGACTTTGCCTTATCGGTTTTATTGAGGCTATCAGCAATCTTGCCCAACTCAGTCGAAAGACCAGTTCGTACGACGATTGCTTTTGCGCGGCCAGAGACTACGTTCGTGCCAGAAAAAGCCATGTTGCGTTGATCGCCAAGAGCGGCGCCGGTTTTTCGAATCGTCTCGGCATTCTTTGCAACTTGTACGCTCTCGCCGGTTAGGATTGACTCGTCGACTGAAAAGTTGTGCGTCTCAATAATACGCATATCGGCCGATATTTTGTCGCCCGATTCAAGCAAAACAAGGTCGCCAGGAACTAGTTCCTCGGCGCCGATTATTTGCTCTTCGCCATCGCGAATCACTTTTACTTGCACTTTTATATAGTTCGCAAGCGCCTCAGCAGTATTGTTAGCCTTATTCTCCTGGTATGCGCCCATAACAGCATCAACGAGAATAATGAAAGCTATTACAGCAGCATCAATAATCTCGCCTGCTATCACGGACGCCACGATAGCAACAACGAGAAGCAGGACCATCGGATCTAAGAATTCATGGAAAAAAATCTTTAAAATACTGTCGCGCTTCTTTTTTGGGAGGATATTTGGCCCATATTTAATGGCGCGCGAGCTAGCCTCTTTTGCTGAGATACCTAAATCACCTACGCCATATTCGAATTGAATATCCGAGACATCACGCGCATAAAATTCGTCATCCATATCTAGCCGCCAAAATAGATGTATTGGTACATGCCTTGGTCGACCCAGGATTCGGAGTACTCGCCGGCCTTATAGTTAGTTGCAGCATTGCGATAATTGTATTGCGAAATATATACACGCGTGCCGGAGACCGCCTCTACCCAAACGGCATGGCCATAAGCGCCACCAGTTGAGATGCCAACTGCGCCAACTTTTGGTATATTGCTAACCGTATAGCCGGCTGAGCGAGCGTTTGCAATCCACTGCTTTGCATGGCCGCGACCACCCCAATATGGCATATATCCATAGGTGCTATAGACCTTCCAGGCAGCATAAGAAACACATTCACAAATAAGCATACCCCACTGGTCATAGAAGGCGTCTTTCTGCTGCGGACAACGGCCGCTATATGGATAACCGCCTTTATTCGGATCGCCAGCAGTTACATTCGTCACGTTATATCGGCTAGCCAAATCAGCAAGAATCTTCTGTTGCTCTTCTTCGAGCGTTGCTTTCTTCGATGCAGCATCTGCTTTCATCTGGCGGTAAGATGCCTCATTTTCGCGAGTCTGGGCAAGTAATGTAGCCTGTTCAGACTCTAGCTCGGCAAGCTGATTTTTCTGAGTATTCAAATCCTCAAGAATAAGTTCTGCATTTTTCTCTTTGATAGTTAATTCGGCTTTTAGATTCTTGTTCTCTTCAATGATAGCCGAGAGCGTATCGGAAATAGCAGACATCTGCATCTCTTCATCCACGAAGCTCGAGAACGAATCAGCTGACGCCAGGCGCTCGATTGTAGTCACCTCGTCATTGTAATAATATTGCGCAACAGTATATCCAACAGTCTCCGAGTTGGTATTAATACGTTTAGTAATCGCCTCAATCTCGGCAATTAGCTGCTCACGTTCAGCTTCTTTTAGCTCAATCTGGGTACGCAATGATGCTTGCTCGACGCGCAAAGAATCAATCCTCCCCTGAATAGTATCTGCTTCGGCGGCAAGTTGGCTAGCTTGCTCTTCATATTCATTCATCTGCGTACGAAGCTCAGAAATCTTCGAATTGATATTATTTAAGTCTTCCTGCGTATAGGCGTAAGTATAAGACGATCCCGGCACAACATTAGCAACAAGCGCCAAGGCGGCAAGACATAGACTAGCAATGTTGCGCTTGATTTTCATAAGCACAAGTATAGCATAAGCGCTTTGCTTAGTAAAGAGGTCAGCTAGAGCTCAGCTTTTATTTCTGCTTAAGATATTTCTTTGTAGCGAGAAGCGACGAAACAACACCGATTAATATACCCGTTACAAGCAGCGCGCATGCAGCGAGGTACCAATAATTTTGCATCAACTCCAAGGTTGGATCCAAAGTCGTGCCGAAGTTGTTGCGGAGTGCAAAGGCGCCAAAGTAAGCCACGAATCCTGCAATGACAGCCGCGATAATACCATAAAGGCTCGCTTCGATTACAAAAGGCCCAACAATAAACCAGCGGCTCGCGCCAACAAGGCGCATCATATAGATTTCCTCTTTGCGGTTGTAGATTGCCATGCGAATAGTATTAAACACGACAAGAATAGCGATAAGCGCGAACACACCAGCAGCAATTAGACCAATCATCTCAACGCGGTTCATTACATTTGCGATGCGATCTATCGTATCGCGACGGCCAGACTCATAGCTCGGCTTGCGACGGGTATCGACTAACCCCTTGATCGATTCGTCATTATCGACAAAATTCTTTAGTTCATCGGTATTATTGAGATTGACGAGCTTAACATTGAGCGTCCAAGGCAGCATGTTTGGTGCTTCAAGGAGATTTTGGCGATAAACAGCCTTTTCTTCAGGAGTCTTTGTATTATCATTGCTTAGAATCTTCTCAATCGCATCACGATTAGCTTCGTCTGGAGTCGTCGATGTCACATCTACGACAGTCTCAAGCTGGCGCATACGCACCATAATATTTTCGATTTGCGCGACCGTAGCAGTCTGTTCGACGTAAATCGACATATCGACTTGCTGCTCGATAGTATTAATTGCCGTACCCATTGCATGAGTCGCAATAATAGTAGCCGAGAGGACGATTAAGGTGACGGCCATAATCGCAATCGCCGCAACACTGAGCCACGTATTACGCACAAAACTCTTAGCGCCATACTTTACAATACGCGCATTAGTGCGAATATGATGACTACGCGATTTTGCAATACGCTCAAGACGTTCCTTGCTTAACTTCGCTGTTGCCCGTTCTTGTTCTTTGGTAATCTTTCTGCCCGCCATTTTAGTGTATGAATTTCCTTCTCTTTGCTACTGGTTTTGCCTCGTCTGCAGCTTTTGCCTTGCGCATCTGTTCTAAGACCGCCGAGCCCGAAGCGCTATTCTTTGTCTCAGTCTTAGATGGAGTAGCTTTTGCAGCTGAAGCCTCTTCTAAAGATGGAACATGGACCGTTTTTGGTGCAGCTGCCGTATTTGGGGCCGGACCGCCGAGCGAACGCTTTGCAATGCGCGTACGTGAACCGTCGAGATCATAGTGGCCGCCTTCTTTCTGGTCGCCGATAATTTTACCATGACTTAGAGTAACGACACGTCGACGAAGCTGATTAACCACTTCGGCGTCATGCGTTGTAACTAGAATAGTCGTACCAAAATTGTTAATCTCCTCAAGAAGCCTAATAATGCCCCATGAGTTTTCCGGATCAAGGTTACCGGTAGGCTCATCGGCAATCAGAATCTTCGGCTGGCGCGCCATCGAACGTGCAATCGCAACGCGCTGGCGCTGGCCGCCAGAAAGCGCATCAGGGAACTTATGCGAAACATCGCTTAGGCCAACAAGTTCAAGGACCTTCGGCACGGTACGCTTAATCTCGGCATTTGAAACGCCGACAATCTCAAGCGCAAAGGCTACATTTTCATAGACGGTACGATTTGGTAAAAGTTTAAAATCTTGAAAAACTACACCAATGCGTCGGCGAAGATGCGGCACGTGGCGTTTTTTCATATATTTGTAATCGATGCCGCCGACCATGATGTTGCCATAAGTCGGCTTCTCTTCACGAGTCAGCATTTTAATAAGAGTAGATTTACCCGCACCAGATTCACCAACAAGAAAGACGAACTCCTTTGGCTGGATATGCAAATTAATCTCGTCTAGTGCTGGTTTTTTATCGCGAGGATAATATTTCGAAACATTATCGAGCAATATCATAAGGACTATGATAGCATAAGCGCCATTAATTGTCCAAGAAGCTAGCTATGAAGCCGTCGATTTTGCCATCGAGTACCGCCTCGGCGTCATTTTCCTCATATTTAGTGCGCGTGTCTTTGACGAGTTTATATGGGTGTAGAACGTAGTTTCGGATTTGTTGCCCCCAGCTAGCCGATTCGCCAGCGCGAAGCTTGTCGATAGACTCTGCATTTTGTTCCTGCATCATCTGCTGGAGCTTGCCGCGTAAAATTTCCATCGCTTTCTCCTTATTCTGAAGCTGGCTGCGTTCATTTTGGATTGCTACCACGATATTAGTTGGAATATGCGTGATTCTGACAGCGGAATTAGTCGTATTAACCGACTGGCCGCCATGTCCACCAGAATGATAAACATCGATACGTAAATCTTTCGGATCGATCTGAACTTCACTATCATCCTCAATAATCGGCAATGTTTCGACGAGTGCGAATGATGTCTGACGTAAGTGGTCGGCATTAAAAGGACTAAGTCTGACGAGCCGGTGCGTACCGTGCTCGGATTTAAGTTGTCCGTACACATTAACGCCGGTGAGCTCGATAACGCTAGTCTTGATACCGGCTTCTTCGCCCTCGACGCGGTCGAGAATCGTCGCCTTGACATTGTGCTGCTCCGCCCAACGAAGATACATACGCTCAAGCATGCCAGACCAATCCATTGCCTCGGTACCACCAGCGCCGGCCGTGATGCGCAAAATCGCACCATTACGATCATATTTCCCCGTAAAACGAAGTTCAAGGCGGAGCTTATCCAGGGTTTGCTCCATTGCAGATATCTGGTCCGAGAATTCTTCTGCTAGACTCTCATCGCCAAGCTGCATCAACTCAGATAGGTCATCGACCTGCGTTTTAAGTAGAGTCCATGGGTCGAGCGCATCATGAAGCTGCGACAGCCTTGTAGTTTTTTCGCGCGCTAAGTCCGGGTTATTCCATATTTCCGGTACGGCAACCTCATCCTCAAGCTGACTAAGTTGCTCAAGGCGATTATTAATATCGAGTTTTTGCCATAAGACATTTAATGAAGCACGTAAGTTATCTAGACGTTTCTGAAGTTCGAACATAACATTTTTAATTATATCATCACTCAATCAGGGAGCTCGAATAGAGGCAATTCATCGAGGCGATATTCGGCAATTTGCGTACGGCGTAGCGCCGAAGTATATGCGCCGCAACCTAAAGCTTTGCCGATATCTTCAGCTAAGGTACGAATATAAGTGCCGCTACTAACGTGAGTGCGAATTTTTAATTCTGGCGCAGAATAATCTAATACTTCTAACGAATAGATCTCGACCTCACGCGATGGAAGTTCAACTTCTTTGCCGGCGCGCGCAAGTTTATAGGCGCGTTGGCCATTAATTTTTATTGCCGAAAAAGCAGGTGGCGTTTGCTGAATCTTGCCGACAAAGCTAGCTACGACTTCTTCGATTTTCTCGCGCGAAGGCAACTCTGCGCCCGTTGACGATATTTCTCCTTCAGGGTCGCCCGTCGTCGAGGTCTCGCCAAGACGGATTGTCGCTTCGTAAACCTTGTCTTTCTTAGTAAGTTCAGGTGCACGCTTCGTAGCCTTGCCAGCTAATAGTATCAATAGTCCTGTCGCGAATGGATCGAGTGTACCAGTATGGCCGACCTTCACGCGATGGCCTTCGTGCTCAGAAAGAATGCGCCGCACGCGTGCAACGGCACCAAAACTAGTCATTCCAGATGGCTTATCTACAAAAATCATTTCATCCATTGAGAATATTCTATCATTTTCCGCTAGCAAAAAGCCCCCATTATACCAACGGGGGGCTTCAGTTATTTGTCTTTTATTCGGCGAGTTCTTCGTCTACCTCTTCGAATTCTTCGTCATCCTCATATACTTCTTCGTCGTCGATTATCGGCTCGTCTTCATCATCATACTTTGGGAGATATTTATAGACGAAATCGTAGAGATTCGCATTGCTACGTGGGTTATCTATGCGATCATATACAAAACCATCTCTAATATAGACAACGTCTGGGATATTCTCATCAATCAAGCCAAGCACTTCATGTGCGCGCGCGTTATCCGTCGTCTCCTCTTCGGAAATGTCATAGCGATAAATCTTGCCCTCCATTGAATCGATATATGGGGCGAGCCAGCCCGAAATCGTGTCACAAGCTAAATGACCGCTCGTACAAACGAGCAGAATGCCGTCGTTGCCGCCAGTCACCATATCAATTACTGCACCAGCGCTAAGCATCGTGATATCGTTATCGTCTATCTCGTCACCATCAGATTCATCGCTGAAACGGCCACTATAAATATAGTTCGACGGTTTGAATAGTTCGCGCACGGATTTATTAAATGCAATCGATATCACCAATATTGTCATCGTTGCAACTAGGATACCAATCAACACGTAGAGCGATAATTGACTCGTGCATTGCGCCTTGCAACCACAGTCGCAATTTTTGCAGTCGCATTTCTTCTTATCGGCTACTGCCGCCGTTTCTTTCGAAATGGCTTTTGCCTTTTTTGATTCATTCTTTTTGGTTGGCATTAAAAATCTCCAATTGTTCTTATGCTTATTTTAGCATATTTTGCGAGCTTGACAGCATATCGTTAATTACTTATCCTTAAAATAATTCTTAAGGATATCAATGTGCAAAATAAAAAAGCTCTAATCGCAATTGCCGTAGCCTTCATACTCTTGGGCATTGGTGGCACTTTTGCATATTTCTTTTATACCGAATCGTTCAGCAACGTATTTCACATCAGCGCACAAAGAGCCGAGTTTTCAGAGACTTTTGTCAGTCCCACTGATTGGACGCCTTGCACGGAGACGCCAAAAAGCCTTATCGTGAACAATGGTGGCACGGTCCCGATTGATGTACGTATATCACTAGAAGAGCGTTGGGAAAAGTTGAATGAAGACAGAACGTCCATCACTGACGAATCGCTGCCACTTATCGTAAATAATCAAAGCATGGCCATAAAGAACTTAACAAACACTTCCGATTGGGTTAAAAATGGTAATTATTATTATTACCGATCAAGCGTTGCTCCAGATAACTCAACGAGTAGTTTTATCAACTCCGTAACATTTAACTGCGCCGCCGATTCCGCTTATAGTTCAGCTCGCTATCATCTAATTTTACACGTCGAAACAATTCAATCCGATGCTCGCGCGCAGGCTAGCGACTGGAATTAATTTTTAGTGCTTTCTTATAAAAATACTTGACTTTTTGAGCTTGTCGTGTCATAATTAGAAAGTTCGCAAGATGTACTTTTAAATGCATCAGGTTTGACTACTAAAGGAGGATACTCATGAGAGAAGTATTTATGTCACTGATCAACTCGCAACCTGACAGACTGGAGGTGGAATTTAAGGTAGTTTCTACTTGCCCCAACCGCTACGATGTGCCTATATTTGAGGCTTACGATTCGGTAGACGACATTAAAAAGGCTTTCGAGAACATCAAAAAGCCTAAGATCGTCGAGCGTGCTGCTTTCAAAGCTACTTATAGCGGCGGCAGAACCGCTTGCGGCACTATTTACCACGATGGTTCTATTGAGTTCGTACTCACAACAAAGTGCGAGCGCGAAGAGACTCGCCAGTTCTTCCCGAGATGTAAGTACGAACAGGGCGTCATGGCAGCTATCGACTCGCTCGATAAGCCAATCTTTTTCAAAGAGTGGCTCAGCGACTTCATGCGCCTCGTTCGCGACGGCGGTTTTACTGGAGGTGTAGCAATTCGCGGCGCAATATACGATGTTCCTAACTGTGGGATTGAGATTAGCCGCGATGACCGTGACGGCATGACGGCATACCTCACCCGTAAGTGTAAGTCCAACTCTAATTTTACGGACATTCTCAAGGCGAAGGCCGATCCGCTCACGCGAAAAGTTCGCATCGAGTACATTTGCCGCCAGCTCATACCAGAGAGGCCACCTCTTGGCCGCGCCATTGGCAGAATAGCCGAGTTCGAAATGGATAAGCTTACCTCAACGCTGTTCCCTGGCGGATTCACAAATTACTCGGCTAAGAGGCTCAGTAATATCCCCAGCCTGACGCATTACTAAAATCGTCCGCAACCCCCTCGCAGGCGAGCAAAAACAAACCCCCCGGGCCGAAAGGCCTGGGGATTTTTTTATTTTAGACTTTGTTAATAACTGGAATTACGATTGGCGTATGACCAGTTGCATCAAAGAGAATATGGGTAACGTCTTCTTTGATTTCCTCTTTGAGGGTTTTAATATCCGAATCAGAATTAACAACATGGTCAGTCTTGGCGCGAAGATAATGGCGTATCTTACCAATCAGCTCTTCGGAATTGTCGAGATAAATAAATGCACGCGATACAATATCTGGCGTTTTAATCAAACGGCCAGTCTTCTTGCTAATAGTCAAGATTACAACAAAGATACCCTCGCGTGAGATATGAATGCGATCTTTGACAACAGCCTCATTGACTTGCTGGTCGGCATCGTCATAGAGCTTATTGCCTACCTGGATACGACCATTTTTGCGGATTGTCTGATCCGGCATTAGTTCGACAATATCGCCATCATCCGCAACTAGAATGCGGTCGCGCGGAATACCAACAACGTTCTCTGCCATCTCGGCATTATGTTC
>CAMHRH010000020.1 GCA_946187605.1 uncultured Candidatus Saccharibacteria bacterium | reverse complement strand
CTATCCTCTGGTGTCTGAGCGCAAGAAGTAAGCACTCCGATAGAGAATATCGCTACGAGAAGCAGAGCGAGTACTTTGGGCTTTAACATAAAAACACCTTCCTTTTAAGATACTTACGGCTTTAAGATAAACCGTACAAACGTTTAAGCTGCGAATGGAATAGCGGCTAGACATCTAGCGGCGTCGTCCATTAACATCTATTATCTAACAAAGCTGCAAAAAATGCAAAGATAAGCGGTTTGAATCGCTACTTGTTCTTTATCCAGTAGCGTTCACCGCCAAGGATATCATAGGTGACTAGCTGGTAGTTCTGTAGCATCTCAGTCAGCTCAAAGTCTTTTCCTTCAAGATATGTACTGGTTAAAATCGGCTCCTGGCTACAGGCTTCATCGGCTAAGTAATGGATGGCGGTTTTCTTCCATTTGAGCTTATCTAACATTGTATTTACTATGCAGTTTGGGGTCGTCGTTGGTAGCATATCTGATTCTATGCCAGACTCATAGTTTGTGTAGATAAAATATGGCGTAATTCTAGACAAATCGCGCACTTCTTTGTCGCCACTGTCATTCGTCTTATTAAATACTCCGGCTGAATGGTCGCCAAAGAACAATACTACAACTTTCTTATCTAGATTATCTAAGTCGTCGATAAATTCCCCTAGATATTTGTCTGACTCGTGTAACGTCTGCAAGTACGTTTCAATCCTGCTTTTTTGCCAGTCTCCGATGTCGTCGTTTAGCACGGTAAAATCATGCTCCGTATAAGTACTCTCGTTGTATGGCGTATGGTTCTGCATCGTAATTAATGCAATCGCTTGGTTATTGTTGCTCTTCTTTAGTGCATCGATAGTTTGTCTATATGCCGAGCGGTCATTAATATATTCCGAATCTCCTTCGTGTTCGGTATAGTCCATTTCAATCTCGGTAGTAAAACTATCAAAACCCTCATTTTTCAGCGCGATATTTCGTTTGTACATACCGCCATTAAATGGATGAATTGCGAGTGTTTCGTACTTTTGTTCTTTTAGGAAACTGCCAATTGATGGTACGGTGCCGGCTTTTGGGATTAGTGCCGTGTATGGCACCGTGTTAGTCCAGAAATTCGTTAAGCTTGTTAGGGCTTCAAACTCAATATTTGCCGTGCCGCCACCATAGTCTAGGGAATACATATAACCAGTTGCGGCGCGTTTCTTTAGCTTATGCAATTCTGGCAAGACGTCGCCCCCAGAAATCTCGTAATAATCTGAGAATTTCTTGCCCTGAAATTCAACCGTTGGATCAAAAAACGACTCATTAAGAACTATAACTAAGCTCACGTCCTCGTCGCTTGGCGAGAAGCGCTTCTTGTTTTCGGACTTCGCGATCGTTTCATATTGCTTTTTGATGTTTGCAATTCGCTCCTCGCCGTAACCTTCCGGCGCATCAAGCTCAAGCTTCTGGAAATTATACAAAAAGCCCAAGACAAAACCATTGTCGTCGTAGTTTCTGTTCTGATTCCAGGCCGTAAAATGAGTGCCCAGAAAAATATCCTCGTAACGAGTTCCCTCGTTGTGCCGGACAAATTCCGTCGAAGACATAAAAGATGCGACCGCGATTGCGATAACTAACAGGCGAATTGGCGCCAAGTGTCGCAATAATAAATGTTTGCCTTTGCTCTGTTTATGGCGAAGATTTAGACGTCTCCCATAGCAATGGCTAAAATATGCCAAAAGCGCACAAACGATAATAATTACAAATACTAGTCTGATGATTGACCATACGTCTATAAATTTTGTCAGCGTCGAGGTCTCGCCGGCAAGCTGAAAATCTTCGGGAAGCAGTGGGTACCCGCGCGAATTATGTTTTGCGATATGAATATAGCTCAGGATTGAAATTGCCACAAAGCCTATCGCGCTTGTTAAAATTGGCCTACCACATACTCCCCAGATTGCGAGTAGTATTAGCCAAATCAAGAATGCGTTAAAAAGAAAGACTAACGGACTTCCGAAAACGAAGCTCCATGTTTTTGCAAAATCATTGATGTAATAACGATATTCTAAAAACCACGTTAGAATAATTGCCGCTACCGTAATGTATGTCAGCGACGAAAAAAGAAAACGCTTACTGTCGCTCCATTTTTTCACCCGGCAAAGTACCTTCTTCATCTTATTAATTTTAGCATATCGCCATAATAATTATGCTTTGGATGCGCAAAAAAATATCCTAAAATCAACTCATGAAAAATCTTCATTGACCACATCTCTCAATACTTCCGCTCGTAATTTCTATTGCAATTATCATAGTTTCGATTATTTTTACTGTTAGCCGAGAAACATCATTTGATGGCAGTATTGGGCGTGTTGTCGCTATTATTGGAATTGTTGCTGATGAACCGGTCTATAAAAATGACGGCTATCGTATTAAATTAGAAGTCGGAAGCGACGAGGTATATATTATGGCAGATAATATTGCCGGCATATCTCGTTCTGATCGGCTAATTCTTCGTGGCAAGCTGCAAGCTGGGTTCGGAAATTACTCCGCATTTATGTATTGTCCAGAGATAATAAATGTGTCTCATCCGTCAACCCCCGACCTTGCGCTACGCGTACGCGAGCTCGTATCGAACAATATTCAAACACGGCTTGCGAGTGATGATAATAGCGGCCTAGCTCTTAGTTATCTTTTTGGGCAAAAAACTTTGCTGGGCGAAGAGCGGCTCGCTAGCCTGCGCATAGCGGGCCTAGCACATATCGTCGTAGCTTCCGGGTATCATTTATCGGTAGCTGTTAATTTTGCAAAGAAACGTTTTCGAAAAACATCTCGCCTCGTACTTATGCTTACTGCTATTCTATTGGTTTTAATCTACGTGAGCATTACTGGCTTCTCGTCAAGTATGACGCGCGCCGCTATCGTGACGGTTGCTTCATTGTTGACTTGGTATTTTGGTCGAAAATTACATCCGGTGCGGCTAATCTTATATTCGGCCGCATTCTCACTCGTCCTCAATCCGTCATATGTAACAAACCTAGCTTGGCAACTATCATTCGCGTCATATTCTGGAATATTATTATTCTCGCCACTTCTCGCTAAGTTCTTTTATGGCGAAAGGCGTCCGTCATATATTTCGAGCATAATTATTGCAAGCATATCGGCGCAATTATTTTGTCTCCCCATCTCGATTTTGAATTTTGGCACCATTCCGACATTAGCCCTAGTATCGAATATACTAATTAGTCCACTCGTATCGCCGACTATGTTACTTGGGCTAATTGTTGGCATTCTGGATATCTCTGCGCTTGCCGGATTATTAAAAGTGATTACGGACATTCAGCTATACATAGTCAATACAATCGCTAGTATTCCATGGTCGAGCCATGAATTGTCTTTAAATTGGTTAGGTGTAGCCATCGCATATGCAGTTATTATATTAGCCACTATTATCCTAAAGCGTGTCGCGAAATATTCATACAAACCATGCTACGCATTAGAAAAAATCCCAGATTATGATAAGATATACGCATGTTAATTCGCTCTGAATCAGAGATGCTAGACTATGGTCAAAAATACGGCGTTGCCCTAAAAACTCCAGCAGTTATTGAACTTATTGGTGATGTTGGCGCAGGCAAAACGACCTTTGTTCGTGGCCTGGCAAAAGGCCTCGGCGTTACGGCTCCGGTTAGCTCACCGTCGTTTACCATTTCGCGCGTATATAAAGGAAATAATTGCACGCTAACTCATTATGATTTTTATCGTCTTGAAGATCCAGGCCTTATGGGCGAGGATTTGGCGGAATCGATTGCGGACCCGCAAAACATCACGGTTATTGAATGGGGGCAGAGCATAGCAGATGTCCTGCCGGACAATCGAGGAATTATTGAGATAAAATATATCGACGAGAATACGAGAGAGGTTGTTGAGAAATGAAACTTTATCTAGATACTTCGTCGCCTAAGACTATTTTGAAGCTAGATGAGAAAGAATATGAATGGGAGTCTAGCCGTAATTTGGCGCGTGATTTGCATAGATTTATCCATGATAAGTTCGTCGAAAATGGCGCCGATTGGCGAGACGTCTCTGAAATTCACTTTTTCGCCGGTCCGGGCAGCTTTACTGGACTTCGCATTGGCGCAACGGTTGTAAATACTCTAAGCAGTGAGCTAAAAGTCCCACTTTTTAATCAGCGCGGTGAAAAAGTTGACATAATCTTGCCAGAATATGGCCGACCGGCTAATATTACGCCTCCGAAAAAATAGTCCGCATGCTATTATGAATATATTGGGGGATTGGATTATTCGTTTTTAAATACAATTCATAGAAAGAGGTGAAAATATGGAATGGATTATTCCGGCTATTGTCGCGCTAGTCGTTGGCGCCGGCGCCGGTGTTGGTATTTCCTATGCGTCAAACAAGCGCAAAGAGAACGGCGGCAAAAATAAGGCTGACGAACTTATCCGAAAGGCTAAGCATGAAGCGTCCGAGATTGTTCTTGCTGCTAAAAAAGAGGCTACCGAGGTTCACGATAACTCTCAAAAAGAAGAATCGACGCGTCGCAAAGAGTGGCGCAAGACCGAAGAGCGCCTTGCTGAACGTGAAACTCTGCTCGATAAAAAGCTCGACCAGCTCGATAAAAAATCCGAGAATCTCCGCAAAGAAGAAAGCGAAATCGAGGATCTAAAAGAAGAAGTTCGCGCTATCCGCACAAAGGCTCAAGAAAAACTCGAGAAAATTGCTGGCCTCTCAAAAGCCGACGCAAAAGAAAAACTCATGCAAATGACCGAGAAGGACATCAAGCACGACCTAACCGAGCTTGTTGTTAAAGAACAAAAGGCGCTACATGATCATATCGAGGAAACTGCCGAGTCTATCCTATTGACTACGATGGAACGTATGTCTTCTGAGGTAACCGCTGACCGCACCGTCACTTCACTGAAACTCCCAGATGATGATATGAAAGGTCGTATTATCGGCAAAGAAGGCCGCAATATCCAGGCCCTTCAGCATGCTACTGGTGTTGATGTGTTAGTCGATGATACGCCAGGTATGGTTGTGTTAAGCAGCTTCGACCCGATTCGCCGTCAAGTCGCACGCTATGCGCTTGAGCGCCTTATGAAAGATGGCCGTATTAATCCGTCCAGCATCGAGGATGCTGTCGCACGCGCTAATCGCGAAATCGAAAAAGAAGTCGTCCGCGCCGGCGAAGATGCTGCGCGCGAAGTTGGCGTCATTGGCATCCCGAGCGAAATTCTTCATCTGCTTGGCGAACTGAAATTCCGTACTAGCTACGGCCAGAATGTACTCCTGCATTCAATCGAAATGGCGCATATGGGTGGCATGATTGCTGAGGAAATTGGTGCTGATGTTCAAATCACTAAGACCGCGTGCTTGCTTCACGATATGGGCAAAGCCGTCACCCATAAGATTGAGGGCAAGCATGCAGATATTGGCGCCGAGCTTGCTAAGAAATATGGCATGGACGAGCGCATAGTTCACGCTATCGCCGCGCATCATAACGATATCGAGCCGACTACGCCGGAGGCAATTATTGTGAAGATTATGGACGCTATCTCGGCTGCACGCCCTGGTGCGCGCAATATCTCGGCGGAAAACTTCGCTGAACGCATGAAGGCGCTTGAGAATGTCGCTACTAGCTTCCCGGGTATCGACAAAGCTTACGCTATCTCAGCTGGCCGCGAAATCCGTGTTATTGTCGAGCCGAAACAAATCGATGATCTTTCCGCACTCAAGCTCGCTCGCGATATCGCCGACAAGATCGAGGCTACTATGCAGTATCCAGGCGTCATCAAGGTCAACGTAATTCGCGAAACGCGCGCCATCGAATACGCCAAATAACATAGTAACTAGACAAAAATGCCGTGAAAAACGCGGCATTTTTTGAGTAATAATATTTGGCGCAAGAAGCGTCGATATGCTACTATATAAACATGAGCGTAAATGACGCTAAAGACTCGAGTGAGGTCAATCGAGGTGAATCTAATATTTCTGTAGCATCAAATATCGATGCGAATTTTGCCATGCAACAACAAAATAATGCCACTATTTCAGCGCCAGAGAACACATCGATGATTGAGCATAAAACTACGAGCATTTCGGATATCACTGACCCAACGAAACGACGCGAAATGGATCGCGAAACTAGGAGAAACGCACGTAAAACCCGTAGAGAGAGTCGCCGTGCAGAACGCAAAGAGAGGCATCGTTTACGCAAGCTCACAGGAGTTCTGTTTGGAGGCAAGAAGAAGATTGTATGGCTAGTATTAATACTAGCACTAGCAGCTGTCGCTACTGCTAAGTTAGTATTGTATATTTCGGCTACCGAGGATAGAGTTTATGAACAGTATCTAGCTAGCGGCGAAAATGACGTAATCTTTAGTTATTATATGAATATGGAGTATAGCGATGCAAAAAAAGAACTAGCCAGGAAGGCTGATGAGAGTGAGGACCTAGATGATCAGTTCCTATACTCGATGTCTCTTTTTCGAATTGCGGCTACAGAATGGAAGACTAATGATATGTTAGAGGCGTTATCGCTAATCAAAAACCTTGAAAAAATGCATAATTATCAAAAGGAAGCAGTTTACTGTGGCTACATAAAAGTATATAGCAGCACGGATAACATTAGCGAACAGAAACGGTATGAAGAAAAAATAAATGAGCTACCAAAAGAATATAGTAATCGTGCTTGCGCGGTCGAGAGGGAAAGGATTTAATATTATGTCTAGGGTAGCGACGAAGAACTTAACGGTAATAACTACTGCCATTATGCTGGCCACCGCGTTCTGCACTAGCGTGAGATCGTTTGCGTATGCCGACGGCGTTCGTGCCGAGTATGGTGGGGGGGGGAACAATGCGACTGAATGTTCCACGCCAGCCAATGTATCTACGTATGCGTGCGACGGCCATTTTGCGGAAGCTAAGCTCGGGTATAGCTGGGTTTATTATAAATTTAAGAGCGGCGTTAGTGTGCCGGCCAAATTTACATTTCCAACGTCTACGACAAATACGGCCTATGGGACATTCCAGCAAGGGAAAGCTGATATCGACGGTTGCAATAGTGGCTATGATGGCTTTTGGGTATTAGCGTATAATACTAGATTGGAATATGAGAAGTCGCAGCATGATAAATTAGGTACTAGCTGGACCGCGTATGTGGATCATAATGGTGATGGCGATTACTATGATTGGGGCGAAAAGTATAGCCATAATGTAGAGAATAGACATGTCACTGACTATAATGGGAAAAGAACTGATGTTGCTAATGCCTGGCGACTGAGTTATACCGGCGGATATTTCGATTATAACGGGAATCACCATAAGGCGAACCCCAATACTGCCACGGGCGGATATATTTATTGGCAATACGCAAAGGATGGGGCGAATGTAGATGGACAGACCGGTGGCCGTGATTTTAGCTACTTTAAAAAGAATTATAATTCAAAAATACCCGGCCATACAGCGCAACCGATTTCTGAAGACGAGATTTTCAAATATTTTATAAATACTGGTCGAAATGTTGATGGCGATTTTAAAATTGGCTTTAGTACAAAGAATGACGGAACCGGCGTCACGGAGCTTGCTACGTCAAAGTATAGTGGTATATGGGTTACTGATACTAGCGACTCCGACTATAACAGCCCTAAGAACTTATATAGAATTTTTAAAAAACTCAGGAGTACGGGGCTTGATCCGACAACCACTGCGTGGTTTTGTTGGAAAGAAGAGGATGACAGTACCCACACCTTTACTGCCACCTCTACCGGCTATGCAATAAAAGGAAATAAAGCAAACAATAATTCGAACTATGAGAGCGCAGGTGACGGTAGTACCGTAACGATCAATAAAGAGTCTACTAAAGTAAAGATTGAACATAAAATTAAGCATGCTACGGGTACTGATACTACGTCTCTTGCGGCAAAGTATCTCATAAATGGCTCATCAGCTAATCTCCGCGAGAATAAGGATGGCTCATCTAGTAACCTTACCATAAGTGGCGGAAGCGGCGAGAATGGCTATCCGACTGCATCGCTGGACAAAATGAAAACTACGGCGGACAAAAAAGGCGTTGATCAACAATATGATACGATCACGAAGTCTGATACGGTAAGCTTGCTACCTGGACAAAAAAAGGAAACCTACTCCACGATACACCTTATGCAAAAATACTCGAACAGTACATACTCTAATCCGGGTTCTCCTGGTCGATATAGCATTTATGTTTATCGTCCTCCTGCCTACTTCAATGGCAAAGTGTCTGCCAGCGTTACGGGCAGTAATGCGAACTGTACTGGCTCGCCAACATCAATTACTGGTGGTACTGGAAACGGTTATACTTGTCAAATAAAGAACAGCTCAAACTTTACTGTCACGTTCAACAATGTCATCAATAGAAAAGATAATCCTAATGGTACTGCTGGCGGTACTGTAAGCAGCCAGTATCAAATAACGGCCTTTGGCACGCTCTATGCTAAACAATATGCCTCGCTCAAAAACAATAGCGGTACGGATAACATAAAGAAAGAAAAGACTGACCTAACTGTAGGTTTTGGTGTAAGTAAAAACTACTGCGACTCGCTTACTTATAACAGTTACGTAGGTTATAACAATACTACAAATGCGGTCGCTAAAACTAACGCTACTATTGGCGCTCTTTGCGTCAAAGCATATCGCAATCCTGCCAAATTCACTGGCTCCATCTCCATCAAAAATGGCACAACGGAAATGAATTCAACCGATACTTATTCTACCGAATCTATCTCGAGCCTATCATTCAGAGGCCTATTTGAGCGCATTAACAATACGTCTGGCAATGGCAAAAAGGCGTCGTATAGAAACGCAAAAGTATATATTCTAGGATCTGCGGGCTCTCCTTTATGGACTATAGCCGACGGAACTACCTCCGCCGTCTTATATGAAGCAGCTTCAGGTAGCTACAAAAAGTCAACTAGCGTTCTAATACTAACAAAGTCTGGCACCGATCTAAACGGCTGGCTTGGCTTGAATTATGGCGAGACCGTTACTGTGTGCGCATCAATGGAATACGCCGCGACATTCTCCAACGGGAGCTACCAAGATTGGACCCCCGTCGGCAAATGCGTCAAACTAAAGCGCCCTGAAGCAAAATGCTTTACGTCGGACAATGCCGGTAATTACGATTTCGGCATAAATAAGGGCCGAGACGCTGCTAGGATTAGAGTCTATGGAGTAAGATCGTCAGGCTCAAATGTGGGCGGTAGTTGGACCTTAATTCCTTCAGCAAATGGTAGCTGGGGGCATACTGCCAGCTATCCAAACAACTATGTAATGCGGACGTCTATAGTGGCCAGATCCGACGATCGTCTTCGTTTCGATTACGAAGTCTGTGGCGGAACTCATTTCCCAGTCATATATAACAATGTAAGCAATTACAACTTAAGATTCGAAGTGTCCGGCACGCGAACCAAGGGTTATGCCAGCCAGGATATTGGCGAAACTATTAAACGCTATACTCCTACCGCAAGCAATACTGGCCACAGTGACCTATTCAAGGGGAGTGACGGCGTGATGCCGATACACTCGTCAAATAAATTCCTATTTCCTTCTGACATAACTAATTTAGCTTCGTATAGGAACCCTGTCAGACTATATACCAGCAAGAGTGGTGGTACTATGCAGCATAATAGCAGTGTATATTATGCCGATACTACTAGGAATTTCCTTACTGCAGATAGAATAAGCGGCACTCCGTCTAGCTGGTCTGATTCGAAATGGACTAACCTCGTCAGTAATAATTACTTCAGCTTCGGCGCAAGCTCTCCTACTAGCGGCTACAACTACACATATGATGCCGGCCTAACTAGCGCAGCGTCGGGAAATGATGGTTACTATATTAGAAAAGAAGGCAACGCTGGCGACAATAATCTTGACGTTGGCAAGACGATATCTCAAGCGATAAGCTGGAATGATGTCTCATACAGCAACGGCGCCTACCAAGCGAGCAATAATATTCGTACTGCCGAAGCAGAGGTCTTCATTCCGTTCAACTATGAGCTTCGTACGAACGTCACAGTTCCTGCTAGCGGCGTAGCCTACGTGGGTGATTCTGTTAGCTTTACTCCGCAAGTTCGAGTTGCAAAGCGGCAAAATATAGACATCTCTACTACGGATAGTAGTGTCAATACTTACGCTACGATTACTAAGAAAACCCACTACAGGGTCGAGGCGTACATTGCGGGCTCTGGCAGTCGTAGACTAATAAGCTCCTCGGATACCAAGCGCTTTAATAGCGCCGGTAACATAGATGGCACAGAAAACTCGCCAGAGAATATTGCGGCTAATATTACGGTTGAGGAAAACTTTGAAGGCCATGCCGTGGTTGCTGGAGATAAGCTATGCGTGGACTTTACTGTCTGGCCAATGGATAGCCATAATCTATATGGCTCCAGTACCAATGCTAGACAGCTAGCAAATGGCATAACAACGTCCATGGACGACGAATTTGACGATATAACTAGCACGACTAGCCAAACGCGTACTGCCTGTGTCACGATTGCGAAGCGTCCAACCATGAGCGTCGAGTCGTCAAATGTCTATAGTAAAAATGGCTACAAGACCACACTGTATGCCAAGAAATTCCAAAAAGGCGGCACTGATTACCTCTTCGGCTCATGGTCGGAATATGGCGTATTTGGAAAAGTGACCAAGGACAATATGATTATGACATCTGGCGCATCGCTTGGCTACGAGACGACGAATAGCTCCCGGAAGCCAATCAATGGCACTCGCGCTAACCCAGCCATAACCGCAATTACCGGCGGAGCTGGAACTAGATCTAATGCTGCATACAATAAGCCAACCGGCGATGGCTATTGCAGGTACATGACTCAGACTTTCGCAAACAATAATTGCAACCCAAGCAATAACTCAATTGGTGGAACTTCGGCTAGTATGTTCAGTGATAGGCTAAAAAGTGACTATGGTAGTATAGCTACCAAAGTTTCGGACTTTAATTCGGTAACAGTAGCTGCCGTCCCGGCAACAACTAAAGGCTCCAGTCGAACAATAGCCGTGAAGAATGACGGCGGCACAATAAGCGGAATACCTAACATGAATGACGTAAATGGCGCTAGCCACCTAGTTGTTAATACGCTCGTATATGACGCCAGGAACTCGTATGGCAACGCCAATCTTAATATTACTGGCAACATTGAGCCGAACGGCAACTATTCTAGCGTCTCCACAATGCAGGGCATTGCCGACGTAAAGAAAGTAATTATCTTTGCGGACAACGTCAACATCGATAAAAGCGTCACTCATATTGATGCTACAATAATTGCCAAGAGCCTAACTACTTGTTCAGGTTATAGTGTTGGCGGTAAGCTACAAGAATGTGGCAACCAGCTAGTCTTTAGTAGTCCTGTCGTCGTCAGTGATTCGCTTTATCTATTACGTAGCTATGGCGCCGGCAGCGGAAATAGTTCAATTACTCGTGCCGAAATCTTCAACCTAAGCCCAGAGACATACTTCTGGAGCTTCTACGAGATGTCCAGTCGTCGTCAAGCAGTAACTACTTACCAACGTGAATTGCCTGCTAGGTATTAGGGGGAAAACATAAGCGTGATTTTTCGCTTATGCTAGTATATAATAATCGTATGGACAGTTTTTTGGGGCAGAAACGACAAGGCTTTACGATCGTAGAGGTAATGCTATTTCTTGCGCTTAGTGGTTTTATGCTTGTTGGTATTCTTGCCGGAACCGGCTCGAGTATTGCAAATCAGCGTTACAAGGACTCTGTCCAAGATGCCGTAGATGCGATAAAAGATGCATTTTCATTCGTCTCAGATACGGAGATTCCTGTCTATAACGAAAGTAGTGATGGCCGCGGCCGAAGCGATAGGGTAGTATATGGTACGCTCTTAATAATAAAACGCCAGACAATTGAATATACAACAATAGTTGGCGATGATTATTCTGTTGCTTTGAGAAGCGCAAGCGAAGAGGATGCCAAAAAGCTCAAAGAAGCTAGCGATATTCAGCTTCTTAAAATGCTGAATGCTACAAATATTAATTGCTCGGT
>CAMHRH010000019.1 GCA_946187605.1 uncultured Candidatus Saccharibacteria bacterium | reverse complement strand
CGCAAAAAGAAGAAATAGAAAAAGGCGGAGATCGCAAAGAGATGTTTGGCAAGATGGTGCGGCCGCAAATTGATGTTGATACGGCGAATAGTATTGCTTCATATTCAGAATACGTGAAAGACTATTCTTATGAAGTATCGACTCAGGCGAATTCTTATAATTTAGAAGTCGTCGAGAGTTCGACTGGTCGAAGCGATCGTGATTCTGGCGGAATGATGGACAAAATGCCAGGCATGGAGCAAGAGTCTGATAAAACGGCGCTTGATGGCGATATTACGATTTCTGGCGTCAATGCGTATGCATATATATCGGCTGTAAAGAATGAGACGATGGAGATAAAGGATGGCGCTTACTTCGATGAGGATACTGATGATAGCGCGATGATCTCATATGAGTTTGCGGAATTGAATAATTTGTCGGTTGGCGATACTTTTAAGGTCAAAAATGTATATACGGAGAACAGCGTAGAGCTGACGGTTATCGGTATTTATGATATTTCCGAAGAGCGTGCGAGCGCGAATACGATTTATATGAATACTGAAACGGCGGCAAAGTTTTTAAGCGAAGACGATTATAATGACGGCAATTATGATGTTAGCAACGCTAATTTCTACATGTTAAATTCTGAAGATGCGGATGAATTCGTAGAGAAAATTAATAGTGATTTTTCGGATTTGGCTGAGAACAATTTGAAGGTCGCAGTTGACACGAGTGAATATGATGCGATGGCCAGTTCGATTGAAAGCGTGGGTGGCTTTGCAACGACGATACTTGTAATTGTGATTATTGCGGCTATCGTGATTGTGACTTTGATTGTAACGCTTAATGTGCGCGATCGCCGTTATGAAATGGGAGTTTTGCTTTCGCTTGGTGCGCATAAAAGAAATGTACTTGCGCAGATTATGGCCGAGTTACTCGTCGTCGGTACTTTGGGTTTTGCTTTTGCGTCAGTGTCGGGGACTTTCTTGGCGAAGTCGATGGGGCAGAGTATTTTGGAGTCGCAGACCACAGCTTCACAACAGCAGTCTGAGCGCAATTTTGGGCGTCCAGGTGCGCAGATGGGCGGCAATAGCAAAAATGGCAATAGTGGTATGTCGCAGACGTCCGCAGACGTAAAAAATATGAAACAGAAGATTTCGGCAGGACGCAGCGAAGACGTAGAACTTGATATCAATGCAACGCCGATAGACTTCTTACTACTGTTTGCTATTGGCTATGCGGTGATTATCGTGGCATTGATTCTGCCGTCAGTAAATATTATGCGCTATCAGCCGAAGACGATTTTGGCGGGGAAGGAGTAGAAATGAAAAAGAATATACTGAGTGTTGAAGGAATTAGGTATTCGCATAAGAATGCGTCTGGTGTACAGAATGTATTAAAAGGAATTGATGCGGAATTTGAATCTGGCAAGATTTATGCCATAGTCGGCGAGAGTGGATCCGGCAAAACAACGTTCCTATCGCTTCTTTCAGCTTTGGATAAGATTCAAGAAGGCGATATTGCTTACAATAATAAAAGCCTGAAAAAAATTGGCAGTTCCGAGTTTCGCCTCAAGTATGTAAATATAGTATTTCAGTCGTATAACTTAATTAAATATATGACGGCGCGAGAGAATGTTCAGGTTGCAATTGATTTTGATAAAAGAAAAGTCAATCCGGATAAGTATTTAGCGCAAGTTGGACTTACGGAGGAGGAAGGTGGGCGTTTGGTTAATAAACTATCTGGCGGTCAGCAGCAACGCGTTGCGATTGCGCGAGCGATTGCTTCAAATTCTCCGATAATTGTGGCAGATGAGCCGACAGGCAATCTTGATGAGGACACGGAAGAAAAGATAATTGAGATTTTTAAAGAGTTGGCACACGAACAAAATAAAATTGTGATTATTGTTACTCATTCACGGCGAGTGGCAGCGCATGCAGATGAAGTGTTGCATTTGCGACGCGGTACAATATCTAGATAACTTTTGCGCCTATTGACAACATAAGCGGTTTGATAGTATAATTTTTTGAGAATTTTATAAAAATAAAAGAGAAAAAAGAGATGGGCGACGAGCAATTTAGGGGGAGTCCAAATATACAATCAAGCGAGCCTGTCGCTCCGGCGTCGAATCCGAATACTACCCCAATGGCGCCTGCGCAGGAGTCTGAGGCGGCGCGCCGAATGGCGGCGATGCTTGCCGGCGGATCAGAAGCGGCTGCGATTAGGCCTGAGATGCAGAATCCTTACGCTAGTGTAGAACTTGGCCAAGATGTAGCGCTACGATCGGGTCAGCCGTACGTTGCTCAGTCGCAGACGAGTCCAGTGGAGCAATCAGGCGTGGTCAATAGTGAGCCGAAGAAGTCGTCTAAGAAAATTATAGTTATTTTGTTAATAGTAGCGGTTTTGGCTGGCGGAGGCGCATTTGCATACTATATGCTTACGAAAGATAATGGGCCTACAGTCGAACCGACTGTGGTAGAAAATGGAGATGCCGACGACACTCCTCCGGTAGTAGAGCCAACTGAAACTGTGACGCAGCGTATTGGTACGGAAACTCATGGTTATATTGATGTTCCGGCTGGCTGGACGCGAAAAATTGAGAATGTAGGTGAGGATGAGTTTGCGTATGGCAGCAGTGAAGGTGATTATTATGTAGTGTTAAGTTCGATTGCGGCCGGCGAAACAGTAACCGCGGAGTCTTATGCGAGTGAGCTACTTGCTACGGCAGAAGCTAATAGTGAATCTATGCCGCAGATGACGATGAAGAAAGTTGGTAATTTAGATGTTCAAGAAGTGAATTATTATACGAAGGGGGATGTGAATATGTGGACGTTTAAGAATGTTTTTGCCGGAGAAGATGGAAGAATTCATTGTATTTCGATAGTTGGAAAAGACAATACGAATAATGTGTTTACTTTGATCCCCGATTCGTGGTCGTTAAACCAGAATAAGACTGAGTAAAATGATTGGTCGGTTTGATGCTGACCAATTATTTTTTGTAGATTTTTAGTTCATTATTATCGACGATGACTACGTCGGAATTATTAAGTACAATTGGCGTTAAACCATGTTGTAAAAGTGATTTCTCGGCACTGTGGCATACGTCGCTAAATTTATCTTCATCGGCGTGTGGGCAGATATATTCTTTGATTAAGTTTAGGCCTTTTGTGATAACTGTGCCGTAAATTGATTTAGCTTCTTCAATACGGTCGCCTGCGCGTTTTCCGTACGAGTCATGATAGTAAATGAGGTCTTCTGATGCGTTCATTGAACCTGCACTATAGCCTGCGTAGACGTATTTGTCTTTCGCAAGGTCGTTCTTAATTATTTCTGCCATGCCGCTTAGATTTAATGTGGTGGCTAATGAATAGATATTCCCGCCCATTGCGAAGATGCATCCAGGTTGAAAGCTATCGATGTAATTCTTGAGCTCGTTGGGTTTATTGAGGTAACTTCTTAGGTCTAGCTCGGTAGGGAGCAAGCCGCAATTAGTAATAATTCCGAGATCTTCATCAACAATTGCTCTTCGGTCTGCTTCGGAACGATGATCGCGTGCATTTGAGATAACGAGAGTTTTGCGGTTCATGCCGACTAGAGCGTATAGCTTTTCCGGGAAGTCGCCCAAGTCGTTACTGGCTAAAAATAATCTCATGTTTTAATTATATGGAAATGGGATAGAATGACAATATGACGTTTGAAAAGATACTTAGTAGTACTGATGATGCCAAAACTGGCTGGGAAAGCCTAGCAGAAATAGCAGACAGCGAGGAGCTGAGATTTAATAATGCTCGCGAGACTGGTGAGCGAAAAATGGCTGAGTTAGAGAGCAAGTTTGCCGGTTCGAATTTCGCGCTATCTTTTAGGGGCTTTGCTAAAAACTGCCATGAGAAAAGCGATGATTGTATAAACGCTGCCGCAGAGAGGATGGCGCAATTGGCGGAAGGTGATGATGATGAGATCAGTGTTGTTATGCATTCGAGGAGGGCTGGAATATCCGGCGGTAGATGGTATTCTAATGGCGAGTTGGGCACGGGCGAATATATTTTTGAAACTTTGGGTTCGAAATGCTCGCCGGCGAATATAGGGCGTCTGGAGACGATCGCAAGGACGATACCAAGTTCTGATTATGTAAGGTTTGAAAACATGAGGATGGATGCGTACCGAATCGAGAATATAGTTATTGCGGGTCGTAGCTTTATCCATGATTGCGCTCCGGAAGCGCATAGACTCATTGAGGCGATGATTGACTATTATGATGCGCGAGAAAGCGATGAAGTTGACGAAAAACGTGAGAATCTATCGAGATTATTGTCTGAGCTCAGAGAAAAACACGGTGCTGGATATACGGATCCGCATGAAAAATATATATTTGATTTAGATAATTATGATAAAACTGCTGGAGCTTTTAGTGGAGATCCCGTTGGGGGTTTATTAAGAAAAGATCCGGAGGCTGATGCGATTTATGATGGAGATAAAGGCGACGTAAGAGCGATTGATGTACTGCGGCGGCTAAAAGAGGACATGGAACCGGTTCCGCTTGAGGCGCCGAAGACAAAAATTTCGGAGTTAAACGAAGCGTTTGAAAGATTAGGGCAAGTATCGGTTAATGAAGAGACTGGCGAGCTTAGGATAGAAGTTGACGATTTGGCTGAAGTTCTAGGCGCAATAAACCGACATTTGATGAGTGTACAAGGGCAACGAGAATTATTCCCGTCGACAATTCAGGCCGTAGCGTATACTGATAGACTATCTGCGGCGGCTTTGCGAAATATATCAAAGAAGGATTGGCAAGAAATCGCTTTCGATCCAGTTTTTAAAGAAATAGTAAGGTTCGCTCAGCTGACGATGAGCGGCGGCTATTCGGAAGATGAGTTTGAGGGCATATACGCACGATTTATAGCTAAGGCTGGTGAAGCGTTTGGCGAAGATAGTATAGATGACGAGAAAGTCGCTGATGCTTTTGAAATAATACAATCTCGGACGCTCGATAATTCGAGAACGGTTGCGAGCGAGTTTTCCGACAATCCTTATTTAGGATATCTTTCGGCGGCGGTTTGGTCGGGGAACTTAACGCATGAGCTGATTGGTCTTAAAGAAAAATACTCTAGCTAGCTCGATGCCTCCGAGCGTCTAAGTTTCATTGCACATGTTGTGTCGAAAAAGCGCTAAAACGTTTGCACGACACCGAAGGCACCTACCGCGAGAGTTTTATCTCAGTTAATCTTAATATCTTTTAAACTAATTACTCGTTCGTGCATACCAGAAATGCTGCCATCATCTAGCGTTGTCAAAGTCCAGATCCCATTGACAGAAACAAAAATACTAAAGATATATCCGCCTTCTCCGTCATCAATATTACCATAATATATTTTCTTTAAAACTTGTTTATCATTGCTGTCATTTAACAGATATTCTTCACCATCGATATTTAGATAGTCACCATAGTCCGAGAACGATCCTCGGTCGATTATTCTTCGTTCATCATCACAAAAATATAGTCTTTCAGCCACTGAATCCATCTCTAATATAGTACCGTCGTCGAAAAAGATTTTAAGATATTCTGCATCCGGATAATGTTCTGTATAATAACTTGCCACAAAAACAATTTTTCTGGGTTTATCTTTTATGGTTATCGTAATAAGTTCTTTTTTAACTTTATTTAATAAATCATCGAACGTCATATCCTATATTATAGTAAAAATACGCTATAATTATACCAACAATAACAGATAGAAAGGTCAGTTTTGAGTTTACAGATTGGAATTGTGGGGTTGGCGAATGTAGGGAAGAGCACGCTTTTTAATGCGCTTACGAATGCAGGTGCACTTGCTGCAAATTATCCATTCGCGACAATTGAGCCAAATACTGGCATTGTTGGTGTTCCGGATGAGCGTCTTGATGTGCTCGAAAAAATGTATAATGCGAAAAAGAAGATTCCGGCAACAGTTGAGTTTGTTGATATTGCGGGATTGATTGCAGGGGCGTCGAAGGGGGATGGGCTTGGTAATAAGTTTTTGGCAAATATTCGGGAATGTAAAGTGATTTGTCATGTTGTGCGTGTATTTACGGATAGTAACGTTACGCATGTGGCTGGTGGGCCGAATCCGAAGCGCGATATCGAGACGGTTGAGACTGAGTTGGCTTTGGCCGATATTGAGACGCTCGAGAAAGTCATCCCGAAGATACAGAAAGAAGCCCGAGGTGGCGTTAAAGGCGCTGCGGAGCGTGCGGCGAACGCCGAGCGTGCATTAAACGAGTTGAAAATGGGGAAAACGCATATTGAAGCAGTTGACGGATTAGAACTGCTGTCGGCAAAGCCGGTATTTTACATGTTTAATATGGATGAAGATGAGCTCTTAGACGAGTCTAAGAAGAGTGAGCTCTTGGATATGGTTGCACCGCAAAAGTGCGTGTTTGTAAATGCGAAGCTAGAATCTGAGATGGCGGATATGTCAAAAGAGGAAAAGGCGGAATTTCTTGATAGCTATGGTATAAAAGAGGATGGTCTTAGCCAGTTGGTGCATGTTGCGTATGATACTTTGGGCCTACAAAGCTATTTAACGGCTGGCGAAAAAGAGGTGAGGGCATGGACGATTCCGCAGGGGGCGACTGCGCCGGAGGCGGCTGGGGTGATACATACGGATTTCCAGCGCGGTTTTATTGCGGCGACGATTTGTTCTTATGACGATTTGGCTAGACTTGGTTCGGAAAAGGCGGTTCGCGAAGCTGGCTTGATGCGCACCGAGGGAAAAGATTATGTTATGCGCGACGGCGATGTAGTTGAATTTAAGTTTAATGTATAAAGTTTGAATTTTGTTTGTAAAAGCCATCTTGCTTATGCTATAATGTTGACATGAGTCTAGGTTATGGGGTGGGCGACTTCTTCGCCTTAGATATCGGATCGGATGCATTGCGTATGGTAGAGCTAGCTGGAAATATTCAGCATGGCTGGGCTTTGCAGCGTTTTGCATATGTGCCGGTTAGTCGTCAAATTCTTCAAGATAGTAGTGATGCTGGTAAGCGCAAACTTGGTGAGACGATTGTTAGTGCCGCTAACCAGGCTGGTATAAAAACCAAGAATGTTGCGTTGGGTCTTCCGTCGAATAAGACGTTTACGACGATTGTGGAAGTTCCGACACAGGATAAAAAGTCGATTGAGAAGATTGTTAGGTATCATATTGATCAGTATATTCCGATGCCAGTTGAAGATGCGAAGGTTGATTATGTCGTTCTTGGCCCGAGTCCAAATGATCCAGCCGTGACGGAAGTCTTGCTGTCTTGTACGTCGATTAAGTATGCCGAAGAGCGTATGGAAGGCGTAGAATCGTTTGGTTTTAATCTTATTGCGCAAGAGCCTGAGCCGATTGCGATGTCGCGTTCGTTGACGCCTCCAGGACTAAATGATGCCAGATTGATTATTGATTATGGTGAAGATTCGACGGATTTGTCGATGGTTTATGGCGCGCCGCGTTTAGTGCGCATGTTGCCTGGCGGCCTTTCGGTTTTGGTCCGCACTGTTGCTAATTCACTAAATGTCAAAGAGAGCCAGGCGCGTCAATTTATTTTGAAGTTTGGTTTAGCACAGGATAAGCTTGAAGGGCAAGTGTTTAAGGCGTTGGATAGTACGCTTGAAAACTTTGCATCGGAACTTACGAAGTCGGTTAGATTCTTCCAGACGAAGTATCCGAATGTTCCTGTTGGTGGTATCGTATTGTCTGGCTTTGCGGGTGTGATACCGTTTATGGCGGAGTATATTGAGGCTAAGACCGGTATCCAGACCACTCAAGGCAATCCATGGCAGATGGTTAAGGTTACGCCTCAGCAGCAACAGGCTTTGTCGCAAGTTGCGGCGGAATTTGCGGTTGCGATTGGGCTAGCGGAAAGGTCGAATTCGAGGTAGTTTATGTTTGAAATAAGTTTAGTACCAGATGTTAAATCAGAGTTGATTAAGAAACTAAAAATTCGCAATCTTGTATTTTTGATTTGTGTTATTGTTGCTGCGGCCTGTGGCGGCGTATTCTTAATTCTTACCGGCATTACTGGTGGTCAGGGGATTAAGCTTGCGGCTCAGGATGAAGAGATGGCCTGTAGATCTGATGGTCCAAGTAAGGATATTAAGAATTGCGACGCAAAAAAGTATGGTACGCCGATCATGAAGTTCAATAATATGTCTGAGCTTCTGACGATTCAGGATCAGATGAAGAATCTGTCCGTATTGAACACGAATAAGATTAAGTTTTCTCGCGTATTTGATGTATTGTCGGTGATTTTGCCAGATGACGACAACAAAGTAACGATTAGCTCCTTGAGTACAGATATCGTAAATAATACTTTATTCTTTGATGCTCTTGGTTGGTCGTCGAATAATATTGGTTATCGCGCACTTGAGGCATTTAAGAAGAATGCGAACCGTGCTTATTATGACTACGGTCATTACATGAGATTTGATGCCGAATCAAATGAATCGGTTGAAATTCCGAGTTATTGTATCGAAGAAGAAGTTGATGCGAACGGCGTTGTATTTGGTATTTATTTAAAGGGTAAACCTGGTTGCGAAGCTCCTATGGTAGAGCATGAAGAGGAATCGGACGAAAATAAGACTGAGTCCGAAGAAAACGACTCCAAACTTGGTGGCAATGAAAATGGGGAGGAGTCTGAAGAGGGTGCTACAGCTGAGAACGTCGAGGAGAACACTAGCGAAGAGCTGGTTGCTCTGTCGCCTGAAAGCAAAATTGAGCGTATTCGTATCCGCCGCACATATAATGACGAGAAGGACAAAGAGAACTATAAAAACGGTAAGGATAGCTATGACGCGAGCGACTCAAATGAGCATAAGTCCGGCTATTATTTCGAAAGTGCTTGCTTGAAGTATGATAGCGATGGTAAGTTTGATGAGGCTTCGACGCTTGCGGCATGCCCACTGCTCACCGAAGAGCCAAACATTGGCAGCTCTAGCTATGGTAGAAATAGCGATGAGGAGATGGTTCTAACTTTCCAGACGACTTTGACTTTATCGCATGATATCTTCTTGGCTTCAAATAAGCATGTGGCGATTGTGAGCCCAAGTAAGCAGAATGTGACTGATAGCTACATTCAGCTAAAGGATATGTTTACTGCCGCGGCGCATGACATAGAAAGTGAGGAAAAGTAAAATGGCTGGGAAAACTGATGCCGAAAAAGGAAAAGGCAAAGGCGTAGCGTTTGCTAAGTGGGCGAAGATTGATAAGGCTCAGCGCAATATGTTTTTGGCCGTATGTGGCGCTTCGGTAGTTTTAGGCGTTACGATTGTATTTATAATTTACTTTATTAAGGTGATTTCTTTTAACGCGACTTTAATAAGAGAGAAAGATTCGATTATTGCGGATTACAAGGATATTCAGAAGAGCCTTGATAATATTGCCGTAGAAGTTTCCGATTTAACGAAGAATGATAATCTTGAGGTTGTTGCACGAACGCGTTCAGATGACTGTTCTAAGTATACGGAAGTAAGTTTGGATGGAAGTAATGAAGATGACATTGAGATAGTTCGTACTTGTTCATCGCTTCGCGTAATTCCTGATGCGATCCCATCTTCTGAAAACGTAGAAGCTACTTTGGCGAGCCTAAATCAGCTCTTGCTTTGGAGCGACAATAATCTTGAGATTAAAGGCATTTCCGGTACTGAGATTGTAGATTCTGGGTTATCTAGCTCCAGTGAAGAGAGCACGACATCTTCGCTATCTGTCGTGGGCGTATCTCTTTCTCTTGATGACGATGCAACTAAGGTTAGAAATGCTATGGATAAGATAGAGGATTCTATTCGCAATTACGATATTGCGTCGGCACAAATTGATTTTTCTGAAGATGATGAGGCTGGCGTTTCTAAGATCAAGTTCGATGCAACTTATAGAGCATATTATTCTACGCCAGTAAGTCTTGATAAGAAAAAGAAAAAAGTTTGTGCTAGTAAAGATAGTGAAAAGTGTACAGGAAAGAAGGCGAGTAAGAAATGAAAAATACTGACATAGCGATGATTATATTAGTTGCGGCCATTTCTGTAGTTGGTTCTTATTTCCTTGGGAATCTGTTTCTTGGTGACCCAAATGATCGCGTAGAAGAGCTGAGTTATATGGAGAAGATCGGTGGCGGCATTGAGCAGCCGCACGATGAAACTTTTAATTATGATGCTTCAAATCCGACCGTTGAAGTGTATGTTGGTAACTGTGGACCGCTTGAAGTTTGGAGCCCTGAGCTTAAAATGTGTTTGCAAAAAACTTCAGAAGGCGTTTCTGAGGGGGAGTCTGGAGTTGATGAAGGTTCTGCGAATGAGACTGGTTCTAATGACGAACAGTCTAGCGCGGATGAATCTGGAGATGAGTAATGTTGCTCTCTAAAGAGCAGCAGGAATCCGTAGTTAATCTTCTTATTGAAGATGGTCTTGTTGATGCTGTAGCGGTTAAGAAAGTTGTTGCCGAAATAGAGAAGAGCGGGCAACCGATTTTGTCGGCGATTAAGTCAAAGAACATTGCAACGGATGATTCTATCCAACATGCAACGGCTATTATCATGAGGTCGCCATATATTGATTTGCGTAATATCAAATTTGATAAAGAGAAGTTATTACGCATACCGCAAGAGGTTGCTCAACGCCAGAAGGTGGTTCCGCTTGGTCTTCAGGCGGGGCAGTTGGTTGTGGCGGTTTTGGATCCTACAAATATTCAGCGTATGGATTACATTTCGACGCTCGTGAAGATGCCAGTGCGTCCGATTATGACTTCGGAGGCTGGTATCCAGAATGCCATGATGCAATATGTGGCGGATTTGAAGGACGTTGACAAAGTTGCGAAGCGCGAAGAAAAAGAAAATAAGGCAAATAATGAAGCGCAAACGATCACGCAGGATTCGCCGATTTCGAAAGCTTTGACTTCGATTTTGGATTATGCGGCAAAGTCTAAAGCGTCGGATATTCATATCGAGCCGCTGGAGAAATCTTTAGTGATTCGTTGTCGAATTGATGGCGTTTTGCGCAAAACGATGGAGCTGCCAAAGTCAATAGAGCCAGCATTGATTTCGCGTATCAAAATTATGGCGAAGTTAAAGATTGATGAGCATCGTATTCCGCAAGACGGTCAGTTTGCAGTGATTGTGAACGATAATGAGATTGACCTTCGTATTGCTACATCGCCAGTTGTTTGGGGTGAGCAGGTAGTTATTCGTCTTTTGGACAAATCCGGCACTTCGATGGAAGTCGAGGCGATGGGCATGACGGGGCGGGCCCTGAGTGATGTTCTTGAGGGGATTTCACGTCCGAATGGTATGATTTTGACATCTGGTCCTACTGGTTCCGGTAAGTCGACTACGCTCTACGCACTGATCAAAAAGATTAAAAGTGAGTCGATAAATATTGTGACGCTTGAGGATCCGGTTGAGTATAAGATGGATGGCGTGAACCAGATTCAGATTAATAATGATGCTGGTTTGACGTTTGCGTCGGGTTTGCGCTCGATATTGCGTCAGGACCCTGACGTAGTAATGGTTGGTGAGATTCGCGACTCGGAAACGGCGAATTTGGCCGTACAGGCGGCTTTGACGGGACACTTGGTGTTCTCGACACTGCACACGAACTCAGCGGCAGGTATTTTGCCGCGTCTTCTCGATATGGGCATCGAGCCTTTCTTGATTGCGTCGACGCTGAATACGGTGATTGGCCAGCGTCTTGCGCGACGCGTAGCGGAGCGCCGCGAGAGTAGGCTGACGACTGAGCTCGAAACGGCCTCTATTAAGCAGATTGTTGGTAGCCTTTTGCCTCAATCTGCATCGGAGGTTGCGCTAAAATCTGAGCAATTAGGCTATGGTACTTTACCGCTTTCGACCTCGCAGGCGTTTACGATAGTGAAGGGGATTGAAACTGAGGACGCGCCGGGTGGTTATCAGGGGCGTGTTGGCTTGTATGAAACGATCTCCGTTGATGATGACATCCAGAAGCTAATTGTAGCACGCGCGACATCGGGTGATATTATGCGTGTTGCGAAGATGAAGGGTACGATTACGATGCGCCAGGATGGTACGCTAAAAGCGCTGACTGGTCTTACGACAATGGATGAAGTGAATCGCGTGGCGAGCGATTTGGCTTAAATTTCCTTGTGGCGTTATGGCGCTTATGGTATAATTGATGTAATATGAATG
>CAMHRH010000018.1 GCA_946187605.1 uncultured Candidatus Saccharibacteria bacterium | reverse complement strand
ACCGGCAACATAATAATAGACCCGATCATATTCGCGCCAAACAAGCAGAACATCGATAGCCAAAAATCGCCAAGCATAATCGCGAGCGGCAAACATAATATCGGATCACCGCCACCAACCCAAGCTTCTTTACTCGCCTTATACATAAAGTAATAAAAGCCCGGCAAGATTATAATTGCCCCCACGAAACTAACTATTAGGTCAAAATTAAAATTGCCAGCAGCAATAATCTTTACTATATTCACGCCAAAGAAAGCCACGCCAATAGCTGCGCTTGCTATCATCAGCTTTACTGGCAATTCTTTCCATTTCGCATCATAAATAAACAAGATCGCAAAAACAGACAACTGTACCAAAAAGACGACGTACTTAATAATCTCAAAAACATTCCCCTGCACCAATTCACCCCGCCACGGCCAAAGCAAGAAGCTCAGCGCAAACACAGCCGCAACGCCAAGTTCAGATAATAATTCCATAGCGCCAATCTTCTTATGACACTTACGGCATTTACCGCCTAAAATCAGCCAGCTAATTACCGGGATATTGTCATACCATTTCAACTGATATTTGCAGTTCATGCAGTGCGAGCGAGGCGATTTATCATTTTTCCGGAACCGCCACGCTTGGCAACAGGCAAACGAGCCAATTCCTGCCCCTACAACAGCCAACATAATCATCACTGCAATATCCATAACCATATTCTACACCATTGTCCAAAATGCCACAAAAAAGAGCCTCTCGCGAGGCTCTTTTAAGCTAACCTTTAGTGGTTATCATTACAAGCAATTGCACCACCTTCAAGCTTCAGATAAACCGCAACATCGCGATCGCCGGTACCAGGATTGGTATAACCTTCATCTCCGCAAGATGCATGATAATAGCCGTTAAATACTTTTTCGTATTGATCGCTACTCACATCTTTAGCGCTACCATCAGCTTTACCCTTATTCGACATTACATATGGATCACCTTGAGGATCACTGAACTGACCGCCGCATGACTTAAACACGCCATCGCCAGTAAATTTTGCCGCTACAGTGCTGTCAGGATGAGCACCTTTCTCGCACCCACTATCCAAATAGCGCTTCACGAACTTCTCAAGCTTATCCGTTGCTGTAATTTTCGGATCGAACGGGGTCTTACCATTATTATTTGACTGGTAATCGTTAACAGCCGTAAGAACGCGCGCCAAATCATCTTCGCGCTGGGTATTGCGCTGAGAACGCTGAAGCGCTGGAAGCGCGATAAATACCATCAAGAAGATAAGACCTGCGATTGCAAGCACCAAGACCACCTCGATGATCGTAAAACCTTTTTTATTTTTTGTCATATATGCTCCTTTTACTTTTTATTTTTGCAATCCGCAATTTCTACCACACTCGTTAAGTTCCCCTAGAAATCACGAGTTGCAAAATTGCACTTAAAGAGAATATACATTAAGCATAAGCAAAAATCAAGTACTTTTTAACCAATTGTATTAACAAGCGAGTAGATCGGGAACAAGATACCACCGACAAGACCACCGGCCAAGATTGCAAGCAAAATCATCATCACAGGCTCAATCGCAGACGAAATCGCCGCCACCTTTTCATCCAAATCATCCTCAAATACCTGCGCTGCCTTGCCGAGCATTTCATCCATTTTACCGGATTGCTCGCCAATCGCTGCCATCTGGTAAACTAACGGCAAGATATACTGATGGCCTTTTAGCGCCTCAGACATCGGCTTACCGCCCTGCACTTTCTCCATCGCTTCTTTTACTTCGCCATACACAACTACGTTATTCGTGGACTCACCTGCAATCGAAAGCGTATCAAGTACCGATACGCCGGTAGATAGTAAAATTTGCGAAATGCGCGTAAAGCGTGCCATATATAACATCCTAAAGAGACCATTAAACATCGGTACATTCAACTTAAACGTAGCGGCCGTTTTTATGCCAGACTCCGTCTTGCGATACTGCAAGAAACCGACCACTAAGCCAGCCACAATCAGAATACAAAGCCACCAAAAGCCCAGAATAAAGTCTTTAATACCTACCAAGAATTGCGTAAAGGCCGGAAGCTCCTCGCCAAGGTCGCTATAGAGACCCTCCACCTGCGGCACAACTTCAAGCATCATATACAAGAAGACTACGAAAATCACACCAAGCGTGATCAACGGCATCACTAACGCACCTTTGATGCTACTCATCATCTTTGCGTCTTTCTCCTCTTGCGAAGCAATACGCTTCAAGCTCTCATCGAGCGTACCAGAAACTTCACCAGCTTTAATCAAAGAAAGATAAACATTACTAAATACTTCTGGATGCTTGCCAAACGCATCGCCGAGACTATGGCCAGCCTCGACATCCGCCAATATTTCTTCAATTACGGCTTTCATCGCCTTGTTCGAAGTCTGCTCCGAAACCGTACGAAGCGACTGCGCAATCGGAAGACCAGCACCAACCAAAGTCGCAAACTGACGCGTGAAGTTAATTCTATCTGCGCCAGCAACGTGGTTTAATTTATCGCCAAAACCCGACCCCTCTTCGCGAAGCGAATCCGGGACATATCCACGGTCAACGAGAAGTTTTCCAGCAACGCGCTCATTCTCAGCCTGAATCGTGCCTTTGATAACTTTATTCGTTCCCTGTTCTCGGGCTTTATAGATAAATCGTTTCATCCGCGCGACAACCTTTCAAATTCTGCTAAGTCAACCGCATACTCGCGTGCCGCATCATGCGTAATCACGCCAGTCTGAACTAATTTTACAAGCGTACGATCCATCGTCTGCATGCCCTGATCCGCACCAGTCTGAATAATCGTGTCAAGCTGATGCGTCTTTCCTTCGCGAATCACTGAACGCACAGCCGGATTCGCAACCAAAATCTCCGCCGCAACCACACGACCGCCACCAATTGCCGGCACTAAACGCTGCGCACAAATCGCCATCAAAATATTCGAAAGCTGCGAGCGCACCTGCGGCTGCTGATGTGGAGGAAATACGTCAATCATACGGTCAATACTCTGCGAAGCAGAGTTAGTGTGCAACGTTGCAAACACCAAGTGTCCAGTCTCCGCAATCGTAATTGCTGCCGAAATCGTCTCAAGATCACGCATCTCACCAATCAAGACTACGTCCGGATCTTCGCGCAATGCACTACGAAGCGCTGCCGAGAAAGAATAAGTATCATAATGCACCTCACGCTGCACGACCACCGAACGCTTCGACTTATGCGTAAACTCAATCGGATCCTCAATTGTAATAATATGGGAAGATTTCTCTGAATTAATCTTATCGACCAACGCCGCAAGTGTCGTTGATTTACCAGAGCCGGTTGGCCCCGTCACGAGCACTAAGCCACGCGGAAAATCCGCAAAACTCGTCACCACCGGTGGCATTCCAAGATCCGCAATTGTCTGAATCTGGTTCGGAATCAAACGAAATGCCGCCGCAAGATTGCCTTTCTCATGAAAAGCGTTTACGCGAAAACGCCCCAAATCACCGAACGAAAACGAATAGTCAAATTCCTTATCTTTGATAAGAATTTGTTTCTGGTCCTCTTCAAGCGTCGCAAAGACAAGCTTCTCTACCGCTGATTCATCAAGCGCATTATAACCAGAGACCGGCTGCAAAGCACCATCAATCCTCAAAATTGGCGGCAAACCAACCTGGATATGCAAATCACTCGCCTTTGTCCTGACACATTCTTCCAAGAGATTTTCGATGCGGATATTTGCCGTTTCAACCGCAACCGCCGCAGCAGAATTCGGCGCCACTGGCGCACTTGGCGCTTCCGTTGCGCCTTGATTAGTATTCTGAGCTGCCTCCGAAGCCATATCCGGCATCGCAGCACCTACCTGCCCACTTTGTTCCATATTGTCATTATACTTATGTTTTTTTCAAAAAACAACAGATTTTTCAATTGTCCATTCCCCCATTTCCCTCAAAGCATTTTCTTTATACAGTTCAAAAAACTCCCAAGTCTCTTAAACAAGACCTGGGAGCCAAAAAGTCGCAGTTTCCTACTTCAAATACTCGTGCAATTTCTTCGTATCTTTATTCTTGCGCAATTTTGCAAGAGCCTTCGCCTCAATCTGGCGAATACGTTCACGTGTAACCGAAAACTCTGCGCCAACCTCTTCGAGCGTATGACTCTTTCCGCCGCCAATACCGAAGCGCATCTTAATAATCTTCTGTTCGCGATCAGACAAAGTCGAAAGAATTGACGCAATCTGCTCTTTGAGTAGCTGCGTCGCCGCCGAATCCTCCGGCGAAACACGATCTTCATCCTCAATGAAATCACCGAGCGACGAATCATCATCATCGCCATCACGACCAACCGAAGCATCGAGCGAAGCAATATCCTGCTTAATTTTCATCACATATTCAATCTTCTCCGGCTCCATCCCCATCGCCTTAGCAATCTCGTCCGTCGATGGCTCGCGGTTCAACTCTTGCGTCAAACGACGCTGTGTACGCAAAACTTTGTTTATCGTCTCAACCATATGTACCGGAATACGAATTGTACGCGCCTGGTCAGCAATCGCGCGCGTAATTGCCTGGCGAATCCACCAAGTCGCATAAGTCGAGAACTTAAAACCCTTGTCTGGATCGAACTTTTCGACCGCACGCAAAAGACCAGTATTGCCTTCCTGAATCAAATCCAAAAAATCCAACCCACGCCCAGAATAACGTTTCGCAATCGAAACCACCAGGCGCATATTCGATTCCGCCATTTTATCCTTGGCACGCTTCTGCTCTTTTTCGGTGCCATGAATAATCTTCTGCGCCAATTCATATTCTTCCTCGGCCGACAAAAGCGGAATCTTGCCAATCTCGCGCAGATACAATTTAACTGAGTCATCCGCAACTTCGTCATAATTGACTGAATCAAAATCTATGTTTAAATCCTCTTCGGATTCCTCATCAATATCATCCGGACTCGGCTCATCGTTATAATCACTATCAAGCCTCAAATCTCTATCTTCTTCGTCCATCTCTACCCTTAAGTTTGTTATTTTTGCTTTATTTTAGACGTTTTTGTTCTCTTTAAATAACTTCTACCTGGAGGGCATATACAAAAACTACCCGCATTTCCAGCGCATTCATCGCAAATTATAACACAAAAATAAATTCAACCAAAAATTAACGTTTTTTCTTAATTAGCGTATTCATCTTTGCCATCAATTCACCGACCAGTTCGTCATCCCCCGACTCTTCCGCTATGCGAATCTGCTCCTCCAAAGCTCGCCGCTCCGCCACCTCGCGCTCGGCCATAACCTTTCGCAACAAATTCTCTGCTTCATGTTTTTGCTGCGCTGCATCCATCTTCGCGTACAGCTCATCAAAAATCAACGCCAATTCATCATCGTCCAAGCCGCCTAACGGCTCATAGTCATCTAACGCCACTGGCCCATTCTTAACCAACGCCGCCAAATTCTTCTCCGCACGCGAAATCTCTGCTTTTTCACCTTTCACGGCCACGTTCTTTTTCAATTTCTTCTCCGGCGTCACAACTTTCTTCGCTCGAAAAGCCTCCAACGAAATCCCCAACCGTTCACTCACAATTCGTTCATATTTTTCACGCAAAACTGTATCTTCCGAATCAATTTCGTCAATCAACCTCTTCGCCTCATTAGTATATTCTTGGAAGCCTTTCTCGGTTCGCAAATTATACTTCCCTTCGTACTTTTCCAATAGCCACTCCAACGCCGGCCGATAGCTCTCCGTCGCTTTACGCCACAGCGCCGCATCTTTCTGAATCAACTCGTCCGCATCTTTACACCCATGATAATCATCGATTACTGATAGATAAATCCCAAACTTACTCGCCATCGAAATCGCTCGCTCCGCCGCCCGTACGCCTGCCTCGTCACCATCGTATGCTAAACGGATATCGTTCGTCATCCTCGCAAAGCTCTTTAAGTGCATCTCTGTCATTGCCGTACCTGCCGTCGCCACTGCTTCGCAAACACCTGCCTGATGCGACGAAATCACATCCATATTCCCCTCAACCACCACAACAAATTCCGACCGCCGAATTGCATCTTTCGCCTGACTCAACCCAAAAATATGTCGCCCTTTGTTATATAGTAAAGTCTCTGGCGTATTCAAATATTTTGGCGAATTTTCATCCGGCGCAATAATGCGCGCCGTAAAGCCAATTACGCGTCCCGAAATATCCATCAACGGCACCGTCATCCTCCCCTTAAACAAATCACCGCCAAAACGATTCACGAGTCCTGCGTCTTCAATCTCGCCCTTCGTAAACCCACGCTTAGTTAGAAAATCCACCAGTGCACGCCCTGACTTTGGCGCGTAACCAACCCGAAATTTCTCAACCGTCTTCTTATTCAAATTTCGCTTGTAAAAAACGTACTGCATTACCGACTTATTCTTCGTTAGACAAAACTGGTAATACTTCGTCGCTAACTCCAACGCTTCATAGAGTCGCGCTTTATGCTCGGCCTGTTTTTTATCATCACCAGAATAACGCTTCAGCTCCACGCCGGCTTGTTGCGCTAATTTCTCCAAAGCCTCACGAAAAGTACAGCCCTCCATCTCCATTACGAAAGTAAAGATATCGCCGCCCTTGTTGCTCGAAAAATCATGCCAAATCCCTTTATCTGGCGAAACCATAAAACTCGGCGTTCGATCCGTCCCCAAGGCGAGTGACCCTTAAAGTTCCTCCCCGCACGCTTTAGCTCGATGTATTGCCCAACTACATCTTCTACCGCCAACCGTGCTCTGATTTCCTCTTTGGCATCCTCCATATCATTATTATACCACCCCTTATACGCCCCATTCATCTCGCCGCCATATTTTTCACATACCAATAAAAATGATTATGGTATAATTTACTCATGGATAATCAGCCTGCTGGCTATGCCCAGCCTTTAAGCAACAAAGAATACCTCGACCAGATTGCCGTCAAAGGCAAAGTGAAAAACTCTGGCCCGATTCTCTCCCCGCTCATGATTAAGGTCATCGCGGCTGCAGCTGTATTTCTTATCGCTATCGTCGTTATCGGAAACGCCATTAGTGGCAGCAATAGTCAAGTTAAGCAAAGCTTTGAGCGCATTTATTCTCGCATCACTTTCATTTCTGGTAGTTATCCAGTTGAAGACGTCAACAATATTTCAAGCTATACAGAGAGAATCCACAACTCCGACTTGCGAATGTACGCAATTCAGCTCAATTCCTCTCTGATGTCCACTGTCAACGAATTAGAAACCACCCCCGACTTAGGCTTCGACATAAACAATATCACCGCCTCAGTCGATAACGAAGAGCTTGATAATCTCATCGCTTATGCAGGCAAAATGGATGAATCTATCCTCTTAGGTACCGTCGACCGCGCCTATGCCACCGAAACAAACTATCAAATCTCGACCCTTATTGCCTATGAGCAAAATGCACGCGAAAAGACAAATAGCCAAGCCTTCGCCGACATCCTCGACAAGTCTATTGATGAGCTCACTGTTATAAAAACCAATTTCGATTCCTGGCTCAGTACTAATTATTAGTCTGCGCTCTCTTCATAGGCATGACGCACGAGATCATGTATCTCGTCAGCACTCAACTGCCCAGAGCAAATTACTTCTATGCCATTTCGCCCTAGCGCACGGCTCTCCATCACACTTTCGTACCGTTCTTGCAAGGTCCGGCTCAATCTCCTATCGCAACGAAGCTCCAAACGCAGTGGTACTCGTCCCGTCTCGACGCACAAAAATATCTTCTCGCCACGCAAAAACACGCGCAGCTCACCTTTTGCACTCTCGGATACGCCATCGAGTCCGGCTGCATATTTTACGATATCGTCTTCAGATACCATTTCAGTTCCTCAATACTTCCGCGTATGTCGTCAAGCGCACGATGATTCTCTGGCTTCAAAAACTTCTTACCGAGCGCATTTTCAAAATATACTTTCCATGCCGAGACATCTAGCTGCCGATAGTGTAATCGTTCATTCAATTTCGGCCACTCGCGTTCAATAAATTTTTGGTCCTGATGGATTGAATTTCCGGCCAGGTATACCGTCTTATCGCCGCAATTTGCCGATACAAAATCTAATAGTTCCTGCTCTATCACACCTGCTGCCTTGCCCGACGCATTCTGTGCGACTAAACCGTCGTACGACGCTTTATTTTTCTCCCAGAACTCACCAACCATGCGCTCGGCGATTATCTTGTCAGAAACTTTCACAACTCCAGTGTAAGTCGCTTTTTCTTCTAAATCCCAGTCGGTTATAATCGCCGCAACTTCCAAAATTCTATCATGTACCGGCGATAGACCTGTCATCTCCAGGTCCACCCATAGCAACATTGATTCTTCAGTCTTTTTTCGAGCCATTATTTTTTAACGTCGAGCTTCAAAAGTTTTATTACGATATAAATCACAAATGCCAAGATGACAAAATTAATCAAATCGTTCAAAAACGCGCCTAGCGCCATCTCCGCACCAGTCTCACCAAGCGGAATCGTCCAACCTTTCAACCCTTCAGTCGAACCCAATAGCAAACCAATTGGCGGCATAAAGACGTTATTTACGAGCGAATTTACAAGCGCACCAGCGTGCGTACCAAGCACCAAGCCCACCGCAAGTCCAACAATATTCTGCTCGCGGATGAATTTCATAAATCCGCCGCCATGATTCTTGATCTTACTAAGCGAAGCTTTACTAAGCTCTTTCGCTTTTGCGCGTGCATCGCCGCCTTTAGCCTTATCAGCCATACTCTTCCCTTATTTAAACTTATTCTCACTATAACAAAACTTGACATATTCCGCAATCCGTGCTATTATATGAACAGAGCTAGGCATAGCGCCTATTATTTTTTGCTCCAAATGTACATTTTTAATTGAGACTGACACTTTAGGAGGTGTTTTTGTTGATTATAGATATCGGCAAGGTTAGAGAAAGGGTATCTGCCTACGCCATGGTAGATGGATACAGAATCCCGAATGGCAAATACAGGAGAAATCCAAGCGATACGGAAAACGACAAAGGATTCTACTTCTCGCTCATGAAAGCAGTCCGAGAAACTGATGTCGCAATAGCATACATCATACACTTCGACGACAATACTGGTAAAGAGAACGAGTTGCTCCACGTACAGCTACGCGAACCGCCTTTCGAAGAAAACTCGCCTGAGCTCTTCAAAATTCGAAAGATTGAATCCGAACTGAGAGATAACCTCAGAACCGGCGCTCAGGCAGCAAGAAGAAATGACTCAAAAGTCCACATCAGCAAGGATAGCACTGCAGGTCGCGCGACAATAGTCGTAAAAGCAAAAGATGGCTATGTCGGCTGCGCCGTTTACGACGGCTTAGAGACCAATAAAAAAGCGCCCAAACTCGCCTCAATATTGCTATACGTCGTTGGATGTTTTAATTGCGATTACGACGAAGCATTCGCAAACAATACTTATGACGTCTTACCTGACACAAAAGGCAGCGGCATCGCCGACATTGAAGCAATCGACGATTTTATAGAGAACTACTATCGTTTCGAGAAGTAGCAATCACGGTCGTCTCAAAAAACTAATCCCGGCATTAATTTAATCGCCGGGATTTTTTATTATCTCTTTATTGATTTCTAAGCTAGAAAAAGCCCCTGCTCGGCTTATGCTTTGCGGGGGTCATAGTTAGTACTGGTAGATCAGAGCAGTCGGTCAGCCGACCTTTAACTTCTTGCAGTACTCGAGGTACTCCTCGCGCTGCTCGGACGACATCACGTCACGATAGGCCACGAAGAAATCGCCTGCTCTGTCAAGGCTGTCACCGATCTCGGCAACAAGCTTTTCTGTGAAGCTAAGCTGCTGCGTGCGAACAGCTGCCCTGACATCAGTAAGGTCGAGGTTCACCTCAACTCCGCCTCCTCTTTCGAGTCTTTCGAGTTCGGCGATCGTGACCACATGGAATGCGTTAGCTCTCAAGCCGTTCGCAACCATTGCGAGCTCAAATCTTTTTTCTGTTGTCATTGTACATTACCTCCGTTTTTATTAATTTGCCCATACGCGCTGCAGTATGCGTTTTCGGGCCGGTATTTCGCTCCCCTCTGCAAAATACCAGTCCGAAAGACAAAAACCGCATCGAATACGGAACGAAGGAATCGTCTGACAACTTTCTAGTACCAACTTAACGTGCGAATTAATTATTATTAATTAATTGTGTATATTCTATCACAGAATCCACTTTTTGTCAAGACTTTTATGCTTTTCCGCCCAGAAAGCACGAAAAACAATCCCCATCTCCAATAATAGTGCGGCTAGCTACATTCGCTCTGGTATTTCAATCCCCAAAAGATCGAGCCCACGCTCCAATACGGTAGCCGCCATCGCGACCGTCCAAAGCCTCGCGCTACGCACTTCGTCGACTGCCGTCGAAATCGGAGCATTCTCATAGTAGCGATTCATCTCTTGCGCTAACTCGAAGCAATACCCCGCAATCCGATGCGCCTCAAGTTTATCCGCCACGCTTGCTACCAATGCCGGAAACTCTAAAATCCTGCGCAAGACCGTTTTCTCTGTCTCAAAATCATAATCGCCAAAACCACTATTCCCGGCTGCAAAATCCGCATTCTTCTCAAGGATTCTACGCATCCTCACGCACGCATACTGACAAAACGGCCCCGACTGCCCCGTCAAAGCAAATATCTTATTCGGATCATACAGAATCCCTGTTTTACGATCCGCCACAAAATCCGAATACTTAATCGCGCCAGTCGCAATCCTACGCACATCCTCGCCAGACAGCTCTGAATCACTATTTGCAAAGTTTTCACGGACCCGCTTTTCCGCATCGTCTAGCATTGCCTCAAGCAACACTACCCCCTTACGCGACGACATCTTCTCGCGTTTCCCATCGGACGTCACCTGGTCAATCGTACCGAACCAGATATGCTGCATCTCAGCATCCCAACCCAATTTCTTCGCCACCGCAAACAACTGTTCAAAATAAAACTTCTGCTCTGCCCCAACTGCATATATCAACCGATCTGCTTTCCATTCATGCAAACGGTAGTCTAAACAGCCTAAATCCGTCGTTGCATAGAGCGCCGCACCATTACTTTTCAGCATTAACATCGGCACATCAATGCCAAACTCATCAAGACGACAAATCACCGAACCGTCGTCATTCTGCTCAAATATACCCTCGCTAAGATATTTCTTTACCAAAGCCTTGCCACGCTCAACGAAGAAGCTCTCCCCTAGCTCGTAATCGGTCACCATATTCATCCGCTTCATTACGCTATGAACATGGTCAAGCGAAATCTTATTGAAACGCCGCGACAAATCTACCGCTTCATCATCGCCCGCTTCAAGTTTCAAGAGCCAATCTTGCGCCGAATCCGCTAAAGCGTGCTCGCCGCGCGCCTCCTCGGCCTTCATGTCGGCCTTCATCTGGATATAAATATCGCCCAAATCATAAATCGTCACATCGTCTATAGCGCGACCAGAGCGTTTAAAACCAGTCGCCCATATCCCAAACGGCGTGCCTGTATCACCGAGATGATTGTCGGTAATGACTTTCCAGCCGTTCGCCTCCAAAATGCGTTTTGCCGCCCAGCCTTGTGTGCCCGGACGCAAATGTCCTACCGAATATGGCTTTGCCATATTCGTACTCGGAAATTCCGATACCGCGACTTTATCCGCACCAGACTCATTATATCCATAATCCTCAGTCCACACCTGCCGCAATTGATTAGCAAATGCTTTTCCAGAAATCGTAATATTAATAAAGCCCGGTCCAGCAATCGAATATTTATAATCATCAGGCAATTTCGCAATAATATCCGCCGCAATTTCACGCGGAGCTTTCCCGGCCACTTTCGCCAGACGCATCGCAACATTGCAAGAATAATCCCCCTCAATTTCCGCCGGCACCGCCGCAAACTCTACCGGCACTTCAACGCCAAAAAGCTCTTTAACAATTGTCGAAATTTTTACCTTCAAATCATCCATCATTACTCATATTTTATCACATTTTCAAAAAGCACTTGCTTTTTTCTAAAAAGTATGCTATAATACATAAAGAAGTTGCCTGCAACGATGATAGGCAACACGTTATTACGAAGTCACATAGCGCTTCGTCGTCCCTTAGGAGGGTATCAATTATGAGAAATAATGATAGCAGCATCAGGAACCAGCAGTTCACAGGCATCAAGCGCTTCTCGAAAAGAGGAGAATTCCTTGACCGAGAGGAAAGATGCAAAATGCTCATAGAGAGCGAATCGCTGGCTCAGCACTGTCTGCGCCTATATAAGGAGGCGCCTCGCAGCGAAGAGCTGCAGAAGGTGGTAAAAAGGCTCGAAAAGAGAGGCCTCTACGAAGCTAAGAGCGAGAAAAGGCTTGCTTCGTTAATGCGAGAAGTGAACGATAATAGAAAAGAGGCTCGCAGGAGCAAAACTTCTTCTCGCTCGGCACGCTACGTGCGCCAGGCCCTAACAATCGAAGCCACACATTATGACGGCGAGGACAAGACTGCCGCAATCGAACAGCTACAGAAA
>CAMHRH010000017.1 GCA_946187605.1 uncultured Candidatus Saccharibacteria bacterium | reverse complement strand
AACCTCCAAATCAAAAACGCAAACAGAGTGAAACTTGCTAATGAAATAATGCTCATCACTTCTGGAGTATCGCTATATATTATCTCTGGCGCACCAGTCAACTTGGCTGCTTCTTGTTCGAGAATCTTTTGTACTATATCGGAAGTAAAACTTCGATTGCCTCCAATATAATTATTCACGTTATAAAATGTACCGCCAGTATTTGTGATTGCCTTCATGTATATCTCTTCTGATGAGTCGAGTGTATTTTTAGCATCCGAGTACGAATATGTAGTAGCCGTCGAAATCCCGTACATTGTTATATCGTAGCGCATGCCGTACTGTGCAGCCTGCATAATATCAATCGGTGCCTGGCCGTTAACGGTCGCATTCGACGCGTAGTTGTCGGTAGCTACGATAATAGTCTTCGAGCGCCCATCTTCGCTGAGATTTGGAAAACTATTAATGCACCCCATTACGCCATCGCCAATCATGGATGATGCGCCCACCATGACCGTGTATCCATAGTCGTCGAAGTTTGTCTTCAAATCGTCAATTAAATCTTCGACGGCGACATAATCGTCACTGAGCGGGATTAAGTTCGCTGGTTTGCCGTCAAAGATTGTAACTCCAATTCTTTCGCCATGCATTTCTTTTGTAATATTCGCAAAATCTGTCAAAAGCTCTTCTTGGTAAAAGCTCATTGAGCCGCTAACGTCGAGGCAGAGAATAATATCGCGACTCTCATTCACTGAATTTCGTGTTTGGCTACCAATTGGTCTTGCCGCGACGCACGTAAACGAAATCAGAGTTGCGATAAAACTCACCCCGGCAAGAGCTAATAGCGTATAATACCGACGTTTGGCTGCACGATATTCTGGTAGCATTTTTATCGTGTGAGTATGCGCAATAACTGCTACGTTCTTGAGGCTTCGCTCATGGCTATGCGCCTTATATCGGAACCAAGCAAGGAATATGACTACGCCGAGCGCAACGAAGCTAATAATAAATAGCCAAGTGTTCTTCATCTATTGCTCCCTCACTATTTTTCTTGCGCGCTCAGCGGCATCCGCGACCGAGCCTTTTTCAAGTTTATTAAACTCTTCCGGGTAGTACTCATCGATTAGCTTAGCTAGCGCTTTATGGTTTGTTTTTCTAAGGTCAGATAAGGTCATGACGTCGGCATGGAAACCCATAGCTTCGTAATAGAATAAGCGGACAAGCAGGCTGAGCTGCTGATGGCACTCGGAGGCCTTAATCTGGCGTTTCTTGTAGCGTTCCTCGGCGGCATTAATGAGTTTTATATACTTATCGCGTAGGACGTTCATATTGATGACCTTTGGCGCCGTGACTTTGAGAGTATTAATAGTCTTAATTTCTTTTTTGCGCGTAATGTAGAAGATTAAGACGATTATTCCGGCTGCTACACCTAATGCGAGTAGGCCAAATATCACCCATATCGGCGAATAGCTAATCGGGCCATAATAGAGAATATTATCTTCGGACATGCTTTTGCTCCTCTAGCATCGTAACGATTCGCGGGATAGCATGATTGACGCTATCGACAAAACAGCAGACAATCCCCATACGGCGTAAAGTTTTGCGAATTCCGACTCGCTGCGCTTCGCGATACTTTTCTTCGGCTTTGGCGATTTTCTTGTTCTCGCGGAAATAGCGCGACAGACGCAATCTACCATCAACGTCGACCGTGTCATAGCTAAATAGTTTCTTGTTTGTCAGCGGAGAGTCCTCAACAATAATCACCATGATCTCATGCCGCGCGTGTAGCTTTCGTACTAGCTCTGTATTAATATGGCTGATTCCGTCGGCATCGCTAATAACAATTAAGAAGCTGCGTTCGCGGTATGATTTCGAAATGTAGGTCAAGAGTGAGTTTAGGTCGCTATCGCTACCAGAAATCGCCAGAGATTTATGGTATTTGTCGAGGAAATTCTCGATATAGGCCGTGTCTTCCTTAAGCATGAAGCGCTTATTTTCGGATTTATTGCCATAAACCATGCCAACGAAATCGTTATGGTGTTGAGCGACATAAGCCATTACTCCGGCGCAAAAAGTCGCAACCTCGCGTTTACTCTCGCCGCTTGGTGCTAATGCTGCCATCGTGTTGCCACTATCTGCGACGAGAAGGATATTGTGTTTGCGCACGGCAACATAACGACGAATCATTACTGAGCGCGATCGTGCAGTTGCTTTCCAGTCGATATCCTTTACGTCATCGCCATAGTTATATTCGCGAAGGTCGTCAAAATCCAGACTACGACCCTTAAATACGGAGCCGTAATTGCCGGTCAGGACATTTCGCACGCGTCGCTGTGCGAAGATATCCATCTTCTTTCTGACTTTTACGAGATAACTTGGCATTTTTGAATAACCTTTCCTATTCCTTGAGCTATGGCGTTTGAATCTTTGTGAAAATTGCATCAATGATGGCTTCGGCATGGACATCATCGGCGGCTGCCTCGAAGTTCAAGATGATACGATGACGAAGCGCGGCATGACGAAGCTGTTTTACGTCGTCTGGGGTGACATACTCACGACCATTAATGAGCGCAAGTGCCTGCGCAACTTGAAGCAGAGCAATGCCGCCGCGTGGGCTGACGCCGTATTCGACATAGCGTGCAAGATTTGCATCAATAACGGCGCGTGGATTGCGAGTAGCGGTTACAATATTAACGATATAATTCTTAATTGAATCGTCGACCACGATACGCTTAGCTAATTTTTGAAGCTTTTTAATATCGTCAATTGAGACCTTGTCAGCTTCACCTAGCGAAGCAACGGTTGCACCGCTTATCGTATAATCAAGTATTTGCATCTCTTCATCGCGCGTCGGGTAGTCGACGATCTCTTTTAATAGGAAGCGGTCGAGCTGAGCTTCTGGGAGCTCATAAGTGCCTTCCTGCTCAATCGGGTTTTGGGTAGCTAGCACGACAAATGGGTCCGGCATCTTGTACATAACGCCACCAACCGATACTTGATGTTCCTGCATTGCCTCGAGCATAGCGGATTGTGTTTTGGCGCTCGAACGGTTAATTTCGTCGAGGAGTACGAAATTAGCATGAACTGGACCAATTTTTGTGTCAAAATCGCCATTATTATAATTATAAATTTGCGTGCCAATAATATCGCTCGGGAGCAAATCTGGCGTACACTGAATGCGGCTGAAGGTGCCGTTTGCTGCTTCAGCAATTGTCTTTGCGGCAAGTGTTTTTGCAAGGCCTGGCACAGATTCGAGTAAAACGTGGCCGCCCGCAATCAGAGCAACTTCCATTGCGATGCGAAGCTCATCTTGGCCAACGACCTTCTTGCCGTATGCGGCGCTTAGCTTATCGATAATTTTCTTCGCGTCGGCGAGCTCGGTCTCGCTGAGTCGATTGTCTTGGTTCATTTTTTCTCCTCCTTTATGCCCAATACAAACTTATATTATTTGCCATATTAATTTTGTCGTCTTCTGAATAATTGTCTGGTTGATCGAAGTAATGTGCGTCGTCAAAGAAATTATTCTGTAAGACATCCATGTACGTACATCCGTCAGTATCAATTAAAAACTTATCGGATACTTGTGATGTAATATTGCCTACAACGCCGGCAACTACGGTCGGCGTATAGGCCTTCAGAATATTAAGCGCAACTTGAATCTGAAAAGAAGTCTGTAAAATATCGGCAAAGAGTAGCACGTTGCGGTTATTGAAGGCGGCAAGATTAAATTGTGGATTCGGGTCACGCTCTCCATTAATTTCCGAGAAGGCCTCACGTTTACGTTCTTCGATAATACTCATGAAATCGGAGCTAATATACTCATATTCGCTCTGCGATATGTCTGGGTTTAGTACAAATTCGCCCTTCGGCGTAATTGCGCCAAGATTTCGGGTAATGTCGAAAGGATCGGCAATTTCGGCATATTGCAGTATGTAAATGTATGCGTGGATATTGGCTGCAAGCTCAATGCAGGACAGTAGCGAACTCTTTTTTAGGCAAAAAATAATTGTCTCAGTATCTCTATACTGAGGTAGTCTGTCTGCCAACTGATCGCCTAAAGCCTGCCGGCTAGGATAGAACACTCCACCTCCAAAAAATAAAATTGCTTATGTCTATTCTAGCATATAATGCCGCCGCCGAGGCATACTTTATTGCGATAAAATACAATCGACTGGCCTGGGGTGAGCGATTTTTGTTCTTCTTCGAAGAATAGCTTGTTTGTGTTCCTGTCTAGGCTTGCACTAACGAGTGGCGCACGATGACGAATGCGGACGCTAATATCTCGCCCATCGTCTTCGCCTCGAATAATGATATCTTTTAGGTTGACTTCTTTTTTCCAAAGCGACAGGGTGTTTAAGTTTCGGGAAACATAAACAATGTTCTTCTCCATGTCCTTGCGAACGACATAATATGGTAATCCTTGTTTAAGGTTAAGCCCATGCCGTTGTCCGAGCGTATAATAGATCGCTCCGTCATGAGTTCCGAGCAACTCGTCCGTTTCTAGCTCGCGAATTTCGCCCGGTTTTGTCTCGATAAATTCCGCTAAAAAGTCGCGCATGTTTGCTTCGCCGACAAAACAGACGCCCATCGATTCCGGCTTTTTTGCTACAGCGAGGCCGATTTTCTCAGCTAAATCTTTCACCTCAGTCTTCAGCATATTACCAACCGGGAAAATTGTTTTCGAAATCGCCTCTTCGGAGATTCGGTATAAGAAATAGGTCTGATCTTTATTCTCGTCGCGCGCCATCAAGAGGTTCTTGCCGTCGGCATTAGCGTAATGTCCGGTTGCAATACGCTCTGCGCCTTGTTCAAATGCGGTTTCGGCGAATAGCTTAAACTTTATCTCCTGGTTGCACATGATGTCTGGATTTGGCGTGTTGCCTTTTTGGTACTCGCTAAGCATGTAATCGACGACTTTTTGCTTGTATTCTGCTTCAAAATCGAACACGCGAAAATCAATCCCAAGTTTAACGGCAACGCGCTTTGCGTCAGCTAAATCTTCCGCCCATGGGCATTTCATCCCAGGGAGATTGCGACTCCAGTTTTTCATATAGACACCAACAACTTCGTATCCTTGCTGCTGCAAAAGGTAAGCGCTGAGCGCCGAGTCAACTCCGCCAGACATGCCGAGAAAAACTTTCATAGAAAATATTATATAATCAAAACGATTATGCGGCAAGCTGGCATACTGCGCCTCGCCGAAAGGCTGTTTTTATGGTAAAATTATAGATTATGAATGCAAGTGAAGTACGCCAAAAATATCTCGATTTTATGAAGTCTAAAGGACATGTTCAGGTCGCACCGGCACCACTCGTGCTCGAAAATGATCCGACGACTCTGTTTACTGGCTCCGGTATGCAACCGCTCTTGCCATATCTCCTCGGCAAAGCCCATGAGGATGGCACTCGTTTGACTGACTCTCAGCCATGCCTTCGCTTGCAAGATATCGAAGATGTTGGCGACCCGCGTCATACTACTGTCTTTGAGATGCTCGGCAACTGGTCGCTTGGTGATTACTTCAAAGAAGAGCAGATTCGTAATTTCTTTACTTTTCTAACTAAAGAAGTCGGTCTCAACCCTGAAAAAATCTACGTCACCTGCTTTATTGGTAGCGAAAAATATGGCATTCCGCGCGACGATGAGGCGGCAAAGATTTGGCAACAGGTCTTTAAAGAGGCTGGCATTGATGCAAAGATCGTTGAGATAAATACGGCCGAGAATGGCGATAAGCGCGGCATTCGCTCGGGCGAGCGCATATTCTTTTATAATGACAAAGAGAACTGGTGGTCGCGTGGCGGCGGTATTGAGACCACGCCAATTGGCGATCCTTGCGGCCCAGACTCAGAGGTCTTCTATGATTTCGGCGAAGATAAACAGGATGTAGAGAAGTATGGCCAAAGTCATCCGGCGTCCGACGGTGCACGCTTTATGGAAATTGGCAACCAGGTCTTTATGCAGTATCGCCGCAAAGAGGATGGTACATTTGAGGAGCTCGATAAAAAGAATGTGGATTTCGGTGCGGGCCTTGAACGCATTACGGCAGCTTCGATGGACTCGTATGATGTGTTCAGAATCTCGCTTTTGAAGCCGATTGTCGATAAACTTGAAAAACTATCAGGTAAAGCCTATGAGGATAATACTGCCGAGATGCGCATTATTGCCGATCACCTGCGTGGCGCCTATTTATTGACCGCACAGGGGCTTAAACCGTCAAATAAGCAGCAAGGCTACGCTCTGCGCCGCCTAATTCGTCGCGCAATCTTAAAAGCACTTAATCTCGGTATCGAAGATAACTTCTTGGCGGAAGTTTTGCCGCTAATCTCTGAGAATTATCAGGATTTGCCGGATAGTATCTTGACGAATCGCGACGACGTCTTAGATACGCTGAGTCGCGAAGAGCAAGCATTCCGTCATACAATTCGCCGCGGCATAAAAGAGCTCAATCGTCTCAAAGAGCATGGTCTAACCGGTAAAGAATTATTTATGTTGCAGGATACCTATGGCTTCCCACTAGAATTATCCGTCGAAGAAGCCAAGCGCCAAGATATTACGTTAAGCGATGATTGGCAGAAAGAATTTGATGCTGCATTATCCGAGCAGCGCGAGCGCAGTAAGACTGCATCGAAAGGCATGTTTAAGGGCGGCCTCGAAGATCATGGCGAAATGTCAACGAAGTATCATACGGCGACTCACCTGCTACTTGCCGCGCTTCAGCAGCTAATTTCGCCGGACATTTGCCAAAAGGGTAGCAACATCACAGCTGACCGCATGCGTCTTGATTTTAATGTTGACCATAAACTTGAAAAAGACGAGTTGCAAAAACTCGAAGATCAAGTAAATGCCTGGATTCAGGCCGATCTACCAGTCGTGCATGATGAGTATGACAAATCTTATGCGCGCGATACTTTGAAAGCTCATGGTAGCTTCTGGGATAAGTATCCGGAAAAGCTAACCGTATATACAATTGGTGATTTCGACAAGCCAACTTCTCGCGAAGTATGCGGCGGCCCCCATGTCGAGCATACTGGCGTTCTTGGTCATTTTAAGATCAAAAAAGAAGAATCTAGCTCTGCTGGTATTCGCCGCATAAAAGCGATTCTTGAATAAACAAAATCTCCGCAGTTTATGCGGAGATTTTTGATGGTCGTATTTGGGCAGATAAAACTCCTCATAAAGTACTAAAAACTGCGCTACAATAAAAATATGAACAAGCTCGTGATGCGTGGGCTTAAAGCCTATAATATTTTCCTAAAGAATAAGTTAGCGGCATCATTAATGATGTTTATTCCAGGGCTCATGATGGCGTTCGCCGCCCTAAATGGCAATGGAAATGACACCAAGAGTCTCCCGCTCATGATTCTACTCGCAGGGCAAGTTTTTTCATTCTGGTCGCTTTATCGCTTGGGCTACATTAAAGCGAATTTAGACAAAATGGAAGAGGGAGATGAGCGAAATGCGGCATGGAAAATCTTTTTTCTTCAAATTGGCGAAGGCTTAATCTATCTACTAATTACCGCAATCGGCATATATCTACTCGTAAATCAAGATTTAACAGATAAAATCCTCAATCTTATGGCCGGCTTCTTTACTACACTCAATGGTGTCCTCGGCGCAGTCAAAGTCGTAAAGGGGCGCGACAACAAGAACTTTGCCTGGAAATTCAAACTATTCCTCACGCTCTTTGAGCTCGGCTTCGGCATCTACTTCCTTATCGCATTTAATAATATTAATATTAGAAGTTACCTCGTGATGGGCATCATCACGGCGGTTGCTGGCGCTATCGAGGTTGCTTCATGTCTGAATGCAAAAACATTGAAGGATACGCTCGAAGATGGGAAAGATATTGTCGAAACATTAAAAACTGGCTCTGCGCAACCAAGAAGAGTAGATACTAGGGCGCGACTAAGTCCTGAAAATAAAACCCCAAGAATTTCCTCGCAGACGAAGGGTAATGCGGACGAGTAGTATTCATTTTTCTATAGGTGCTATAATAATGCCATGAGCATTATATCTCGTGGCAAAGAAATGGCTGAAAAAGCAAAGAACGTGACTAGTGACCCGAAGCACTCGAAAAATCCGGATGATTTTCTTCTTGCGCTAGATATCGGTACTGAATATGTTAAAGCCTTGATTGCGAAGAAGGCGAAAGGCACACTGAAAATTGTTGGCGTTGGCAAGGCGCATGAGGCGCCGACGAATATGTATTCGGGCGCTATTGCGGATATCGAAGGAGTAGTTGCGACCTGCGAGGAGGCGCTTAGCAAAGCTGAAGACATGGCTGGTGTCCGTGCAGGCGAAGTCGTGATTGGCATTGCCGGCGAGCTTATCAAGGGGAATACTGCCTCGATTAAATACCGTCGTGCCGATGCGAGCCGGCCAATTACTGACCATGAGATGGAAAAAATCATCAAGCAAGTCCAGCAAAAAGCTGGCGAACGCGCTCGCCGTGAGGTAGCAATGGAGACGAATAATAAAGACGTCGAAGTTCGCCTCATCAACTCGGCGCTCGTGTCACTGCGTATAGATGGATATAAAGTATCTAACCCGATTGGATTCAAGGGCAAAGAAGTAATCGTTCAGATTTATACAGCCTTTGCGCCGCTGGTCCACATCTCTGCAATTGAGCGTGTCTGCGATGAGCTTCAGCTCGACCTCGTGACGGTTGCGGTTGAGCCTTTTGCGGTGTGTCGCGCCTGTCTTGGCGATAGCATCGAATCGACCTTTTCTGGTATCGTAATGGATATCGGCGGTGGAACCACGGATATTGCAATCGTTGACGATGGAGGTGTCGAGGGGACGAAAATGTTCTCGATAGGTGGCCGTAGCTTTACTCATCAAATTGCGCAAAAGCTTGGTCTAAGTTTTGAAGATGCGGAGAAGCTAAAACTATTGAGCGATTCACCAAAGATGAAGCCTGCCGTTCGTGAGAAATTCGAAGCCGCCATTGAGCGCAATCTTGAGGTTTGGCAATCCGGTGTCGAGCTAGCAATTGAAGAATTTGACCAGATTGAGACGCTGCCGGGACAAATTTTGCTTTGTGGTGGTGGTGCTGGCTTGTCGGATATTCCGGAGCTGCTTGCTACTAGTGATTGGTACAAAGATTTGCCGTTCGCGAGACGTCCAATCGTGAATATAATCGACCCTGACACTATAGATGGAATTGAAAATCTTACCGATCGTGAATTGGACTATACCTTTGTGACCGCCATGGGCCTTTTGCGTGTCGGCATGGATACGCTCGTCGGCGTACCAGAAAATAGCAGCCTCAAAGCTAAACTCTCAAGACTGCTAAAAAATTAATCACGCGCCAACTTCTACGAAATGGCCCTCTTCGAGGCCACTAAGAGAATACTTCCCGAAACTAATGCGGTGCAAGGCGACAACTTTATATCCTAAAGCTTCAAAAGTTCGGCGTATTTGGCGGTTGCGCCCCTCGCTCATTGTGACTCGCCAAAAAACACGCTCATCATTGAGCCTTTCTAGGCCTAACTGACTACGTCCATCGGCGAGCTGCACGCCGAAGTCTGCAATCATCTGTTGGTGTAGCGGCTCCAATGCACGATCAATCCGAACTTCATAAACCTTCGTTTTTACGAAACTCGGATGCGTCATCTTGAAAGCAAAATCACCATCATTTGTTAGTAAGATTAAGCCAGAAGAATTCTTGTCGAGTCTGCCGACGCTTTTTAATGCCTGATATTTCTCAGGCAATAATTCATAGATTGTTGGAGTGTCACCCTGACGCTTGCGGCTACAGACATAGTTTATAGGCTTATTAAGAGCTAAATATATCATTTGATGCGCTGATACTATCTTTCCGTCAACGGTAATACTGTCTTCATTAGATACGCGCATACCAATTTCCGCTGGCTTATTATTGACCAAGACTTTGCCAGCAGAAATTAGATTGTCGGCCTCGCGGCGCGAAACACCGAAATTAGTCGCAAGATATTTATTAAGCCTGAACATTCGGACTCGAGCTAGGATCTGGCGGGAGTGGCATTGATTGAGCCTGCTGCGTCAGCGGATCATTTTGTAAGTCAGCGGACATTCTGGCAGCCATAGAGCCCGGGTCTGCTTCTTGACCCTGCATGTCGCGACTCAAATCGTCTGCAAGACTTTGGATGTATCCTGGCTGAATAACGTTAGGGTCAACTGGTGCTGACTCTTCTTGCGCTGTCTGTGTTGGGCGACTTTGTTCGACTGGGACTGGCGCCGGTGCGACAGGAGTTGTTGGTACTGGCGCTGGAGCTGGCGCAACTGGCGCTTGTGGTGCGGTTGGCGCTGGAGCAGCAGGAGCTGGAGCAGCAGGAGCCGGAGCGGCAGGCGTAGGCGCTGGGGCTGGTGCATTACCAAGTAATTCATCCATTTTGCGCTGCATTTCTTCGCGGTTTTGTGATGAGGTAGGGTCATTAATCGGTTGAATTACACGTTCGCCTCCTCCTGGCTGTCCGGCTGGCGCAACTGGCGCTCGTGGTGCGACTGGAGCTGGAGCCGGAGCGGCAGGCATAGGCGCTGGCGCCGGTGCGACCGGAGTTGTTGGTACTGGCGCTGGAGCTGGCGCAACTGGCGCTTGTGGTGCGGTTGGCGCTGGAGCAGCAGGAGCCGGAGCGGCAGGCGTAGGCGCCGGTGCCGGTGTCGGCGCAGGAGTCGATGCAGCGGCTTCGGGTGCTTTTGGCGGAACGGCTGCGGCCACGTCTAGATTTACGCTGGCACTTGCATTTGGCTTGTCGCCAAGTACCTCGTGGACGGTATTGATAACGTCTTCGATGCCGACCTGTGATTTGACTAAGTATCGGTCTGCGCCAAGAGTCTCGCCGCGCATACGCTGATCATCGCTAGACAATGCGGTCATCATAATCACCTTTATCTTAGCGGTCTCGGGAGTAGAGCGGAGAATATCAAGCATGTCAAAGCCGGAAATCTTCGGCATCATCACATCGGATATAATCAAATCAGGTTTTTCCTGAACGGCGAGCGCGAGTGCCTCTTCGCCATCGCCGGCAGATACAATATCGTAGCCCTCGGCGACCAGCCTAATGCTGTATATTTCTCGCAAGGACTTATCGTCCTCGACTAACATAATCTTGGTCATACTAATACTAGTTTATAATACTTACGCTAAAAAAGCCATTATTAAAACTAGCTGCTCTGCTGGATATTTGGAGATGTTGGCGGAGTTGGATAATTATATTCACTGGTCTGTTCCGGCGCTTGCGGTGCAACTGGCGCTGGAACAGCTGGCATTGGCGCTGACGCCGGTGCAACAGGGGTTGCTGGCATTGGCGGCGCTGGCGCTGGCGCAACTGGCGCTTCTTGCGTGGAGGCTGGAACTGGTGTCGGTGCGACAGGCGCTGGCGTAGCTGGCGTTTGTGGTGTGGCTGAATTCGGTGCTGGGGCCGCGATGGCTGCTTGCGGCGTGGCGTTATCAATCGGTGTTTCGATGTATTCGGCTGGTGCTGGCGTGGCGGCGTCTGTGGCTGGCGCCGATACTGGCGCAGACATAACGGACGTCTGCATTGGGCTTGGCGCCTCTGGCGTCAAATTTGGCGCACCGCCAGAGATGAACGCCTTTACGGCTTGTTCGTGCGCACTTGCGTCGGCGCGCATTTTTTGCTGGTTCTCAAATAAGAAACGCTGCTGATCGTAGACTTCTTTACTAAGCCTTGGCAACATTATGATAAAACGCGACCCCTTGCCTTGTTGGCTCTCGGCCCATATCTTACCATTCATCAACTCGACGCGCTGCTTTACGAGCGCGAGCCCAAGCCCTGTTCCGCCAATCTCACGCGTGTCGCTATTATCGACGCGATAAAACTTCTGAAAAATATGTTCAACTTCATCACGTGGTATCCCAATCCCGGTATCTTCTACGATAATGCGCACATTATAGTCGTCCGCGCGCACGTTTACTGTTATCCAGCCCGCTGGCGTGTATTTGATAGCGTTCTCGATTAGATTATTCATGACTTCCTGCAAGAAATCGCGATCTACGCTTGCGTAGAGCAGCTGAGTGATGTTTAGTCCGCCGTACTGCTTGTCGCCATCATTCGAGCCAAACTGATAACTTAACCCCTTAGCCTGAATGTTCGGGATTTGTGCATCTGAATATTGCTTAACGAGGCTAACGATTTCGACTGGCTCAAGTCGCGCTCGGATTTGCCCATCGTCAAGTTTTGTTGTGTCGAGCAAATCTTGAAATAGGCGCCCTAAATGCTGAGACGATTCGTGAGCCTTGTTTAAGTATTGCATTGCGCGTTCATCGACTGTCGCAGTGGCAGGATTCATCGCGAGACCAAGGTAGCCCTCTATGCTTGCAACTGGCGTACGCATCTCGTGGCTTGCCGTAGAAATAAAATCTGTTCGTTCGCGCTCTTCTTTGAGTTCTTGAGCGATATCGCGAAAAGTAACAACCACGCTTGAGCCGGGACCACTGGTTGGCGCTACGATAATTGAAACTGGCGTCGTTTTGTTGCTACCGCGCGTTAGAAGCTCGTAATCGCGTTTCTCGCTCACCTCGCCAGTCTTGATGCTATTTGCGATCGGGTTGAAATTCTCTACGAC